>JAFDHF010000155.1 GCA_019308905.1 Deltaproteobacteria bacterium | reverse complement strand
TTTTGAATGCCTCCACGCCGGTCCAGTCGTCTCCTGGGTCCTGGGCGAGGAACCGGCGGGCCCGTTCCAGGTATATATCTGCCAGGTGGTCACCGCGGCCGGCCTCCCTCAGGGTACTGAACCCGGCAACGGCCCTGTCCCAATGCCTTTCCCTGTAGTCCGCATAAGCCCTCTCCCAGGCGGCAAAGTGCTCCAGCCTCTCCTCCGAGACCACGATGTCGGTGTACCCCGTCCCAGGCAGGGCCCCGATCAGCTCAAAAAGTGCAATCGGAACCGTGGCCCCCTTGGGAATGACCAGGTCCACCGAACGGAACACAAAGACCCCCTCCACCCTGTCTCTGACCGTCTGGCTGACCAGAATCTGGGTCCCGTAGAACTTGTTCAGCCCCTCAAGCCGCGAAGCCGTGTTCACAGAAGCCCCTATGGCGGTATAGTTCATCCGGTCCGGAGAACCGACGTTGCCCACCACCGCATCGGCCGTATGGATGCCAAACCGGGTGAACATGACCGGGCTGTCCTCGTCCCTCCATGCCTGGTTCAGCCTGTTGGAGACCCGTACACACCGGAGAGCCGCTTCACAGGCTTTCAAACAGTGATTGTCGGTTTTTACCGGGGCGTTCCAAAAGGCCATGATCGCATCACCGATGAACTTGTCGATCGTCCCCCCGTGCTCGATGATCACAGAACCGACCTTCTCAAAATACTCCGATACCTTGAGCATCAGATCCTCGGGAGCCATGGTTTCGGACATGGTCGTAAAATCGGCCACATCCGTGAACAGCAGGGTCAGCTCCCGCCGCTCCCCACCCAGTGTCGGAACGATATCCGACTGGACAAACCTCTTGACCAGCGCCATCGGTACGTACCGCCCGAAGGTTCTGAGAGCGGTCTTCATGGTGTTCATGGATTGGGAGAGCTTGTGGATCTCGGCCACCCTGGATCTGACCTCCACAGGAGAGTCCAACTCGAACCCCTTGATCTTGTCCGACTCCTTGGCCAGGGCGTTGAGGGATTTGCTGATCGACCGGGCCGCCAGAGTGATGATCGGGATCGATAAGGCAAGAATGATAAAGGAAAAAATCAGACTCTGAGTCCGCGTCTCGGCAATCGGCCCGATAAAGTCCTTCACCGAAGCAAACAGGGCAATGTACTCCTCCTTGCCGTGAAACCCGGGCACCGGGGTCAACCGCAAAAGATAGGTCTCGCCTCCAACCTCGAAAGAGGAGTACCGGTACTCCAGATCCTCGCCCGAGGCGTACTTCATATAGACCGTCTCGATCACGGGGTTTTCCAGGTCAAACACCGTGGCAGGAACCATCCGCAAACGACCGTCCTCGCCCTGCTCCTCCTTTATTACCTTGGACGGATCAGACCGGTCTGACCGATCTGCTGCTTTTTCAAAAACTGCGACAGCTTCTCCAGCGTGATGTCGATACCGAAAACACCAGAGACCTCCCCCACAAAACGACGGGCAAAGGTCAGGCCCAGAGCCTTGACGTCCGCAAAAGCGTAGAGGTTCGTTTTGACGAGTCCGTCGGCCCCGTCGGCGAGGCTGTACCAGGGACGTTTCCTCGGATCGTAGACGGCTTGCTTCTCGATTCTCGGCCCCACGGGTTTCCGGTCCTTGTCCAGAAAATCCCAGACCTCGATCCGCTTCCCGTTGCGGTCCTGGTAGATCTGCCTTACGGCGCATTGGGCGTCGGGAGGGGCGGAAAGGGCTGAACGGGTTGAGCCGTAGACCCCGAGAAAGGAGATAACCTGGTAGAAGTCTCCGTCATCGTATCCCATGTAGAGGGAGTAGATCTGGGGGGCCGACCGCAGGGCCTCGAGAAGATAACCGAGCAGGGGGTGAGAGAAGCCGGTCGGCCTTCGGGCCACATCCGGCGTGTCGGCTAGGACGTTGCCCAAGACATAGACAGGCTGGAAGACCAGGCGGGTCTTCTGCAAAACCTTGTTATTGACTTCGGTGAGGAGTTCTTGCGCGGCCAAAAGGGCGGTCTCAGAGTTTTTCTCGTAGTTGTAAAATATAAGGATGCCGGCAAGGGCAAAGAGAATAACGAAAAAGATCGTTAGGATTGTGACGTTCAGCGTGGGAAGGCCTCTGCGGCGCATCGCGAGCTCCTGGGACAAGGTACATGTCCGCAGCCGGGTATCATCTGTACCGATTGAGTATTTTCTCCATGGTGCCGTCGGCGATCATCTGTTTCATGGCGTCTTCGATTTTTTTTTGAATCGCGACGACCGTGGACTTCCGTGATATGGTGATGTACGATTTCCGTCCTGGAGCGACGTATGAAGATTTCTTCAGTCGAATGTTTAGTTTCTTGAGCAGGTAGTCGCCTTCCCGCTCAGGCATGATGACGACGTCGGCTTTCTTGCTCCTGACCCTGTTTATGGCAACCATATAGTTGGGGCAGACTACCTTCTTCAGCTTCTTGTCTCTATCGAATCGGGGGAAATACGCTTTCCCGAGATCGACGGCGATTTTCTTGCCCTTCAGATCATCGTAACCCCCGATTTCGGGGGAGTCGGGACGGACATAGAATGCCTTGTACTCGGGTGGGAAGTACGCCTCGGTGTAGATCAGATATTTTTCCCGCTCCGGAGTTCTGTTAGGCCCCAGCATGACGTCGGCTCTTCCCTGCTTCATGAGAAGCAGGGCGCGCTTGAAGGGAACCTCGATGAACCTGGCCTTCACTCCGATTCTTTTCGCGATCTCCTTCATCGCATCGAAGTATATCCCGGAGAATTGATTCTGTTGGATGATCCTGTACGGGGGAGCGTTGTTACCGACGACCGTAATCACGTCTTGTCCAAGCGCGCCCGCACAAAGGGCGATCGATACCAGGATTGCAAGGCTTATAGCTATCGATGGTCGCAACTTCTCTTCCTCCTTTCGATGGGCGTTCATTCCCCGGCACGGCCGTCAGCTTCAGGGAATACTCCAAACCCACCGTCACGACATGGATCCGACAGGAGCAAAGGGCGCGGCAGTCTCCCCGGCAGACTTTTTCGGTTTCCCGGGCCGGGCTGCTCTGTCTATCATTTCTCTTTGAATGCCTCCACGCCGGTCCAGTCGTCTCCTGGGTCCTGGGCGAGGAACCGGCGGGCCCGTTCCAGGTATATATCTGCCAGGTGGTCACCGCGGCCGGCCTCCCTCAGGGC
>JAFDHF010000154.1 GCA_019308905.1 Deltaproteobacteria bacterium | reverse complement strand
GCTCAGGACCGAGAAGGATCCGTCGATCTCCTGATGCCAGCCTTGAGACTGTATACGGTGGTCCGGTGGTCGTCGACGATCTTTCTGGTAAAGTAACCGTACGGCAAAGGCTTGTTCAAGAAATGCAGCGGCAGGCTGAAGGTGTAATGGTCGAGATTCGATTTCCCCCAGGTGTGGACGGCTCATTCCTGAGAAATCTTGGGTGCACAGCCATACCTTTGTACACGTCGGTCGTGTCTCTCGAAAGCGGAGAAGATGTCATTTTCAAGAACATACATCCCTACGCAAGGAACCGAATCCGGAAGGCTCAGAAATCCGGGATTCAAATCATCGTGGATGGCAGGAACTATCTATCACAATACTGCGAAATGGAGAAAGAAACCCTTGAACCTCACGGACTTCGAGCAAGGCCCAAACGGTTCTACGAAATGGTGCTCGAGAGGTTACAGCCCACGGATCAGGCCAAGTTTTTCATTGCCCTTTACGATGGGAAACCTGTCTCTGGGGGTATTTTCCTTTTCTACAAGGACACGGTTTACTATTGGCACGGAGCGTCTTTCAGGCAGTACCTATCGATCGCTCCGACTCAACTCCTTCATTGGGAGCTGATGAAATACGCCATCCAAAAGGGATACAAAAAGTATGACCTCCTCAACATCGAGGTTGATCGGCTGCCTGGCATAGCTAGATTCAAGATGAGATTCGGGGGAGATACCAAGACGTACTATCGAGCTTTCTACAAGACACCCTCGTACCGACTCCCGCTGATAAGATACTATTTGAAGAACCCTTCCTATGTGTGCAACAGGCTGATGGACAAATCACGAATCAAACGACAGCTTAGGAACCGAGCCTCGGCATTTCCAAAATGAGTTTGCTTCGAAATCTTGTCAAGAACACGGTTGTGCTCACGGCTGGTCGGCTGAGCGCAAAGATACTGGGCGCTGTGCTTGTGGCTTTCCTGGCGAGAGCCGTCGGTCCGGTCGGTGTGGGGAAGTATGCGTTTGCCGGCTCGCTGGTTGCGATCTTTATGCTCTTGCCCGATTTCGGGTTCGATACCCTGCTGGTTCGGGATGTCGCTAGATTGAGAGGCCAGGGTGAGGGGCTGATCGCCAACATATTGGGCAGCAAGCTGGTGCTTTCCGTTGTGGCACTCCTTCTCATGTTCATCTTTGCCGGGGTGAAACAGTATGACGGCAAGACGGTCGAGATACTTGTACTCGTCTTCCTTTCAGGAGTAGTCGGCTCGATACTGAGGACCCTTTATTCTGTTGTCAGGTCATTCGAGCGAATGGAATTTGAGGCCCTTCTGATCGTGTTCAGGAATGTCATGTTGGTTGTTTTTGGGCTGACGGCCATAAAGCTCGGGTTGAGGCTGAGAGGCATCATAGCAGCATTGGCCGTGGCTGATATTCTAGCTTTTTTGTTTGGGGTTTACATTACGCGGAGGAATTTCGTCCGTGTGGCTCCGAAAGTGGATTTGTCCGCGGTCAAGAAGATCTTCAAAGCCGCCCTCCCTTTTGGTCTCCTGGTCATAATCGAAGTGGTTTTCATCAACACCGACAACCTGATGATCGCCAGGTTCCAGGGGGAGATGGCAGTTGGATGGTATTCGGCGGCCGTGAAGCTCCTGACCATGCTTCTGCTCATCCCTCACATGTTCATGAACGCGATCTTCCCGGTTCTGTCCAGGCTATCGGTCTCGGATGGGGATTCGTTACGTACAGCATACACGAAGTCTTTCTCATATTTACTCATGGTTGCTTTTCCGATAGGCGTTGGAGGGTTCCTGGTTTCGGACCAGGTCATCCTGTTCATCTATGGCGACCAGTTCCAGAATTCGATCTTGATCTTCCAGGTGATGATCTGGGTCGTTGTCTTCAGTTTCGTCGGCTTTTTGAACGGGGCCACCCTGAATGCCACGGGCAGGGAGAGACCCTTTGCCCTGATGCAGGGCGTTTCGGCCTTGTCCAATGTCTTTCTTGACTACTTTCTGATCA
>JAFDHF010000153.1 GCA_019308905.1 Deltaproteobacteria bacterium | reverse complement strand
GGAAGCATGAGCGACGGTCTTTGGTGGATGGGACAACGGGATATCGCAATGGGTATGGCAAGGTTCGTCGGGTTTCATTGCTGAGCGGGACGATTGAGATGAGGCGTCCCCGGCTTCGGAATCTGGAGCAACGTTTTGAGAGCCGGATCCTGCCTCTGTTCAAGCGTCGGAGCAGTGAGCTTCTTTGCCACGCTTGAGTGTGAACTGCTCGACCGGACCAGCTTCCGCACTCAGACCGAGGGCCGCATGGCGGTCTTTGAGTTCATCGAAGGCTGGTATAACCCTTCCCGTAGACATTCAGGAATTGACTATTTCTCCCCTCTGAATTACGAAAGGAGGTACAAAGCCTCACTTGAAACCGAAAGCCCTAACCTGTCCACTAGAGCGGGGTAACTCCAATAGCCCTTGTCATCAAGAGTTTGTTTCTCCATTCCTATTTCCTCCTTTCTGTTCTGCCCACTTCCGGGCCAAAGACTCCACAAACTCGGTACTGGTAATCTGGTACCGCCGAAACATTGAATCCGTCCTGTGCCCGCTCATGGACATGATAAGGTCTTGTGGCAGGCCCTCTTCCTTATGCCAGATAGTACATCTTGTACGCCTCAAGTCGTGGATTTTGGCATCCTTAACCCCAACCTTCTTGCAGGCTCGCCCCCAGGCTCCCTCGACCTGGTACATCTTCAAATGAAACAGCTTAACACCCGGTAGTCCCCTGGGCCTTCTCGATAAGACCTCGACAACCTCTGGAGCCAAGGCAACCGCCCTCTCACGGCCATTGGACTTTTCTCCCTTGAACACAAACAGCCGCCTCTTGAGATCAACGTTCTTCCAGCGAAGGTCCAGGATTTCTCCAAGCCTCATCCCTGTATGGTAGGCGACAATCACCACGTCCCTTGCGTCCCCGGACAGGTATTCGAGGATCTTCTGGATCTCCTCTTCCGTGATGAACCTCTGTCTTACGTTGTCCTCTTTCAGAAGGCTTATAGGCGGAACCCTGTGGATTTTCTCTTTCCGGTAGGCAAATCTGAGGATATGCCGCAAAAGGGCGAGTTCACGGTTGATCGTGGCAGGGGCTGCAAAGTCCTTCAGCCTCTTGACCTTGTAGTCATCGACCATGGACGGAGTTATATCCTGGGACTTGCAATGGCCGAAGTAGGGCAGTAGATGCAGGTCTAGGCGTTCTCTGTCTTTATCGAGAGTCTTTTTCTGGGCTTTGTCAGGATGGGTCAAATACCACTCGGCAAGGTCTTTGAACCGTTTGAATTGGATGGGGCCTATTCCATTCCTGAGCCTTTCTCGCTCGATCTCAAGGGCTTCCTGCTTGGTGGTGACACCTTTGAGGGTTTCTCGAACACGCTTACCGCCGACATAATAGTCAATCTGGTAATACCGGCCTGTTTTTCTTACCGCCATGGTGTGTCCCTCTCACCGTCCCATGGTTAGCATGGGCCAGCCCGGTGGGACTTGCCGGGTTTTCGGGGACGCCTACCCTAGGCCCGTGCTTTCGCTTCCTGTACAGACCTAGATATTCCTCGTGAATCTTTTTCCCCAGGTATTTCAGAAGACGCTGACGCCACTTGCCCTGGTCTCTGTGCTTCTCGACCAGGTAGTAGTACGCTCGGTCACCAAACCTCTTGACTCTAACATAGGCCATATCGACCCCCTGATGGTGCCTACATCAAGTATACCAAGGAAATTCGAGATTGTCTAGTCACAAAATGGTCACAAAACGAAAAAAGCAGATTCAACCGAACCTGCCCAAGAGAAGCTGACTGCCTGATTTTATTTATGCCTGAGGCCGGGATCGAACCGGCACGGGGACAGGCCCCAAGGGATTTTAAGTCCCTTGCGTCTACCAGTTCCGCCACTCAGTCCCTTCATTAGTAGAAGGCTTCAAACGACAATATTAGCCACCTCGACGCCTCGCTGTCAACAGCCTGCCAATCTCGCCTTACTGTTCCAGGAGGCCTAGGGCCAAGAAAAACCGGAGATTTTTTTTGTTGATTTTTTCAATTGGATTGCTACAATAGAACTGTTCGAAAAACGAGAACAAA
>JAFDHF010000152.1 GCA_019308905.1 Deltaproteobacteria bacterium | reverse complement strand
GAGTCGTCCCAGGAAAATACCTCCGCAATCTCGGCCGCACGGTGGAGCTTGCGACGGTAATCCACGACATTGGCCGTTTCAGGCGACCTGATGGCCACGGTCTTCCCGTCTGCTTCGCACTCTTTGCCTCCAAAGGCCCAGAGCATCGGGTAGTGGGACTGGTTCCCATCGCCTATGGAGCGGCCTAGGGCGAACCCGACAGGGTGGCCCTTGTCGTTGAGCTTCTTGCCCATCACCAGCATCTCCTCATAGGTGTCGGGAAACCTGTCGTAGCCGACTTCCTTTAGCCAGTCTGTCCGGTAGACGATGGAGATCGGGATGATCCCCCAGGGTACCGCCCTCCAGGTTCCCTTTACCATGGCGATATCCTGAGCGATGTGAGTCCACCCTTTGAGTTCCTTGCCGAGACCGTCGCTTACATCGCTCACATCTATCAGAGCATGGGCGTGGAGATGCGGACCGTCGCTCCACAGGGTGATTATGTCCGGTCCTGCACCGCTTTCGACAGCAGCAGCGGTCTTGGTGGGGAGGTCGGTCTGGTTGATAAACTCGAAATTGATTTCCACTCCCCTGGCTTTCGTATATGCCCTGGCCTGCTCGCGCAGGACATCGTCCATGGCCTTCAGCGTGTTCGACCAGGTGAGAATGTTGACCCTGGTGGCGCCCAGTCCGCTCCTGAGAAACGTCCCCATGGACAGAGCAGCGGTGGCACCTGCTGCCGCCCCGAGGAACCTCCGCCGGCTAATGGCTCTGCCGGCCCCGGTACGGATCGCTCTCTTCCTTTCTGTTTTTTTTCTTCTCTCCATGATCAACCCCCATTGACTAAGAGACTCACCCCCGTTAAGATTCTTATGGCACCGGTTACCCACCCCTCTTTTATGGATAAATCGAAATAGATCCATCTCGGCCTGTATAGGGTGGGAAGGAAAATCGGATTCTTGAGCCTTGGAGGTGAGCGTCCTACTTTTTCGGGTTCCTTTTCGGCGGGATCTGGTTTGAGCCGGTCCAGACGGAAGGGCTGGAGATAGTCGGCAACAGAGGAGGAGGGCCCGAAAGGATGGGGTGTTTTCGGTTGTTCCGGGTACAAAACAGCCCGGCTGGTCGACTGACCTAATGGCCTTGGGGCATGCCCTACCATGGGATCCCCCAGATTTCTAGCAACCGAAAATGCTTGATAGTTTCGCTGAGTCGTGATAACAGTTAACGGTTAACTTTCCTTCTACCACCGATCCTGTAGTCTGTCAAGATTTTTTTGTGCCTTTCCCACTGGGGGAATAGGCCACCGGATTTGTCGGTTTTTTCCCCACGGTTCTGAGGGGTTGCGCAGTGGAAGGTTTAAGAGCTTGAGCAGCAGGTCCGACACTTTCGATCCCGTAAGGGGTTTTTCGATGAGCTTTGAAAAGGTATCTTATAGAAGTCTCAGTGATGATGTCCATGAGATTCTCAAGAGGAAAATTCTCCGGTGTGAGTTGAAGCAGGGGCAGAGGCTGAAGGACAAGGAGATCGCCCAGGCCCTGGGAGTCAGCCGCAGCCTGGTCAGGAATGTTCTCACCATCCTGGAGAAGGAGGGGCTTGTGAGATTTTCCAGAAAGGGAGTCTTTGTGGCCCAGTATACCAGGAGGGAGATCCAGGAGATATTCGAGGTGAGGGGGCTGCTGGAGTCTTTCGCCCTCGAGTCGGCCGTCGAGAACATAAGCCAGAGGGAGATAGATGAGATTCACGAGCAGATCGAGCGTGCACGGGCAGGACTGGAAAAGGGGAGGGTAGAGGAATGTCTCGACCTCGATATGGCACTCCATCGGTTGATCATCCGGAAGTCGAGTAACTCCCAAATCGAGAAGATATATTCCACATACCGAAGCATGCTCCAGATCATTGCTTTCTCGGATCGCAATCACATGGGAGAGATTCGGCAGGCCTTCGAGGAGCACTGCCGGCTTTTCGAGGCGATTGAGAGGAGGGATCTCGTGAGGAGCAAGAAGGTTCTCCGGGCTCACCTTTCAAGCGCCATGCGGAGTGTGTTGAGGAACTTCCCCCCTACCCTGGATCCGAAGGGGGGTGAGGAGGAAGTCGC
>JAFDHF010000151.1 GCA_019308905.1 Deltaproteobacteria bacterium | reverse complement strand
GCGGCATATTACGGTCCATGGTCAGCAGTATGTGCCGGGCGATAGAGAACGGATCCTTTTGCCCATTGTTTTTTGCCGGGAATGCGGCCAGGAATACTACAGCGTCCGTGTATTCAAGGACCCTAAAACCAACCAGAAGGTCTTTGAGCCCCGGGATGTGGGGGATCGGTTCCACGATGAAGAGAGTGAAGCGGGCTTTCTGTACGCAAATTCTGAAAGGCCCTGGCCGGAAGATCTGAAGGAAATCATAGAGCGTGTCCCCGACGATTGGCTGGAAGAATTCAAGGGGAATCTTCGATTGAAGAAGCATTATCGCAAGTACCTCCCCGAGCGGATTCGTATCTCCTCCAGCGGAAAAGGCGCCGATGACGGCCACGCGTACATCTATCTGAAGGCACCGTTTCGTATCTGTCTCAACTGCGGCGTGGCCTATGGCGCCAGGCAGTTGTCGGATATCGGCAAGCTGGCCTCCCTCGGGACAGAGGGGCGAAGCACCGCCACAACCATTCTGAGCCTGGCCGCGATCCGGCATCTCCGCCGGGAGAAAACGCTTGAGGCCAAGGCCAGAAAGCTCCTCAGTTTCACCGACAACCGCCAGGACGCCTCGCTCCAGGCAGGGCACTTCAATGATTTTGTAGAGATCGGACTGCTCCGGTCGGCATTGTTCAAGGCCGTGCAGAAGGCCGGACCAGAGGGCCTTTCACATGATGTACTCACTCTTCGCGTATTCGATGCCTTGGACCTCCCTTGGGATCTGTATGCCCAGGACCCGGGAATTTCACCCAAGTACGGCGTCAAAGATGAAACTCAGAAGGCCCTCAGGAATGTGCTCGGGTATCGTCTTTATCACGATCTCAGGCGCGGATGGCGAGTCACGGCCCCCAATCTGGAGCAATGCGGGCTTCTGGAAATCGGCTACGCATATCTGAAAGAGCTCTGCGAGGATGAGCAGGAATGGCAGAAGCACCATCCGGCCCTGTTGTCAGCAAGCCCTGAGATACGCTACACGGTCTTCAAGGTGCTGCTGGACTATATGCGGCGATCTCTGGCCATCAAGGTGGATTACCTGAATCCGGCATATCAGGAGCAGATGAGACTCCAGTCCAACCAGCGCCTGGGCGCTCCGTGGGCCATCGATGAAAACGAGACCCTCGTGACCTCCGCCATTTTGTTTCCCCGGCCCAGGAGGAAAGGCGATTATGGCGGTCATGTCTTCTTATCCCCCAGAGGGCTCTTCGGACAGTACCTTCGTAGGCCTTCGACCTTTCCCGGCTACAGCCAGAAGATGACCCTTGACGTGACTGTAGAGATTATTCAGCAACTCCTGGAACTGGGCAGGGTCGCCGGTCTGATAGACCGGGTTGTGGACCCCGGAGAAGGGGATGATGCCCCCGGTTATCAAATCCCGGCCGCGGCCCTTCGCTGGTTTGCAGGGGACGGCAGGACTCCCTTTCACGACCCCTTGCGGGTGACGGTGATGACGGATTCTGAAGGGCGGGCCAATCCCTTCTTTATCTCCTATTACACGGATATAGCGACCGAGGGGAAAGGGATCGAGGCCAGGGAACACACGGCCCAGGTTTCCTACGAAGACCGAAAAGACCGGGAGGACCGATTCCGGGAAGGCCGGCTTCCCATACTCTACTGCTCCCCCACCATGGAATTGGGGATCGATATCGCAACTTTGAATGTGGTGAATATGCGAAACATCCCGCCCACGCCCGCCAACTATGCCCAGAGGAGCGGCCGGGCGGGACGAAGTGGTCAGCCTGCCCTGGTTTTCTCATACTGCTCCACCGGCAGTCCCCATGACCAGCACTTCTTCAAACACCCCCAGTTGATGGTCTCTGGCGCAGTCTCACCCCCCAAACTGGAGCTCTCAAACGAGGATCTGGTGCAATCCCATGTGCACGCGATCTGGCTGGCCTGCACGGGCCAGTCTTTAGGGACCTCGCTCAGGGATATCCTGGACGTGGAGGGAGAGAGCCCCACCCTGACCCTTCAGCCTTCAGTGGCCGCATCCCTTCAGAACCCTTCGGCGAAAAAGAGAACCCTGCAAAACGCCCGGGCCGTGCTGTCATCCAGTGAAACCGAGCTTGA
>JAFDHF010000150.1 GCA_019308905.1 Deltaproteobacteria bacterium | reverse complement strand
TACCCCTTCGGGTTTTAGGTTTCAGCATCCTTTTTTTCACAAGGCTCCGAAGCAAGCGGGTTGCAACAAACCGGTTTACTCCTAATAGCTCCCTCACCTGCCTGTTGGAAACGGAATCATACTGGCGCACATACTCCAGAATGAGCTCCTCAAACCTCAGCTCGTCGATACCTTTCTCCCTGATATACTGGATGGACTGTCCCAGACTCTCATAAACCGATCCACTGAGGCGAAAAACAGTGCCTTTGCCTCTGCCCCCCCGTTCGAGATACCCCTGTGCAACCATCCGGTTGAGCACACTCCTGGCGTTCCGGTCATCCACCTGGAGGACCTGAGCTGCCATGGAGGTCGTGAGTTCCCTGTGTCTGCGAAGTGCTGAAAGGACAAGGAGATTATCCAAACCGAGAGGGCGACCCGCCTCCTCCTCTCTCCTGACAAAGAGGGCAAAGGTACTATCCACAACCCCGTTATGAAGGCTTACCTTGAGGGAGCTATTGGCAGGATCCGTCTCAAAGGAGGGAGGTTCCTTACCGTGATAGAGCTGAATGTAGAACATCCGATCGATCCCCACTCCGGAACGCTCCACAAGCCGGAGCTTCTGCAGGGCCTCCGCCAGGAGGGGGTTGCGGTGTCGGGGACCCGCCCGCAGGATGTTCTCCGGGGTGATGCCCGGCAATAAACCGCCGGGATTTTGAACCTCCAGCCTGTTCTCATACTGCCAGACCATAACCCGACCTGACATGTCGGTGTAATCCCTGTGGGTGAGGGCGTTGAGGAGGGCTTCGCGGTAAACATCGGGCGGAAAAGCTGGAATCTCAAAGTGGAACAGCCCCACCTTCAGAGTAAAAATGGGATTGTCCACGGAGATTGCCTCGTGGATGCTCTCCAGAAGTTTCAAAATCGGTTGACGCAGGTCACGACGACGGCGATACTCCATGGGTGAAGTCATGTGAAGGTAGGTCACCTCGTGCTGGGGAAGAAACTCCCGCAGAGCATCCTCCCGACCTGCCAGGAGCAATCCGGCTATAGTAAGCCGGAGCTCCTCTTCCTCCCTTACTAAGAGACCAAGGCCCTGAAGGAACTGCTCATCAGGCTGTTGAAGCAGGGCGGAGCGCGGATCTCGCTCCTGGAGGGTGCGGCGCATACGGCGGATCTCCTCCGGATCAAGGAGCTCGGCCCAGGGTTCGGCAAGCGTTTGCGCGGCGAAGTCGGCAAGCCCCTTCCGGAAGGGCAGAATTCGCCTCATGGTGCCTGTGAGGGGCTGACAGTCCTTGCCCACACGGATCTTGGCCAGGCCCTTTGTTGTGGTGTGAACGTCCGTACCCTCTGGAATATGGATGAGGATCACCCGCCTCCCGGAAAATTCCAGTTCTTCTGTTTCCACAAGGATTTTCGGATCAGTAGAGTCATAAACAGTGCGCTTCATTTCCAGAAGGTCGAGCTCCGGACACCCCCTCACGGCCTTATCTAAACCCGTCGTCCTGTCATCTACCCCGAGCACCAGAGTCCCGCCTCCGGCGTTGGCAAAGCAGACGGCATATTCCACCACCATCTGGATAATCTTTCTCTTATCTCTCGGACAGGCCTTGAAGTCCAATGTTTCGTCCTCGAACTCACGTGCCGCCCGGTGGCCCAGTTGCCGCAGGATGTTCAAGATCTCATCTCTTGTGCGAAACATCGATCTTCAATCCTCCAATTGGTCCGTAATATCTTCCACAAGGAGGGATGAGCCCTGAAACTCCATAACCCTCCAGCGCCCACCCTTCTCCAGAATGGTAAAGAAGATATCAGGCGCCCGCAGGTATTTGCCGCCCCATTTGTTGCCGATGTATCTGGCTTTCATGGCAGAGACGGTCCCCTTTTCCCCGGTGATCTCCAGCCCTTCATCATAGAGCTCACGCTGGGACTTAGCGATACAGCGGAACTCCGGGAGTCTGGTGGTATCAGTCGTTTCTTCGATTTCCTCAAAAATGACCGGATGAATTATCTCCTCGAAGGGCATCTTAAAAGCTACAAAACGCGCAGTTTTCTCCAGTCCCCATTCCCTCGCATCATCGGCCGGAGAAAGGAGCACGATCACCGTGTTTATGTCCGCCTGAGCAAAGG
>JAFDHF010000149.1 GCA_019308905.1 Deltaproteobacteria bacterium | reverse complement strand
GAATGAAAAAGCGGCTGGCCGCAAGGTGATAGGCTCCTTTTGCGTCTTTGTTCCCGAGGAGATCGTCCGGTCCGCTGATGCCACGCTTGTTGGCTTGTGTACCGGAGCGGACTTTGCCACCGAAGAGGTGGAAAAGCTTCTCCCCCGAAATACCTGTTCGTTAATCAAGTCCGCCTTTGGATTCAAGCTGGGCAAGGTTTGTCCCTATATAGAATCCGCGGACATGATCGTCGGAGAGAATACCTGCGACGGCAAGAAAAAATCCTATGAGCTCCTGAAGAATCTCGTCCCAAACCTCTATGTCATGGACCTGCCCCAGACAAAATCCCCCGAAGGCCGCCGCTTGCTGAAGGCTGAGTATCTACGGTTCAAGGAAGCGGTGGAGGAACTCACCGGCGTGAGTATCGATGCGGAAAGACTTAAGAACAGGATCGCCCTTGTCAACGAAAAGCGAAAGGCCATTCACAGGCTCTCAAGCCTGCGCAAGGCCGATCCCGCCCCCATAGCGGGTCTGGATGCCCTGCTGATCAACCAGATCTTCTTCTATGATGACCCAGCCCGCTTCACCAATTCCGTGAACAAGATATGCGAGGAATTTGAGAAACGAATAGAAAGCGGCGAAGGGGTGTTTCCCAAGGGCACGCCGAGGATTCTCTTATCCGGCTGCCTCATGGCGGTGCCCAACTGGAAACTGCCCTGGATCATCGAGACATCCGGCGCGGTGATCGTAGGAGAGGAATCATGCGTCGGAGAGAGGGGTACCCGTAATCTGACCGACGATACCTGGGATACGGTTGAAGAACTCATAGAGGCAATCGTAGACCGATACTTCGAGGTGGATTGCGCCATATTCACGCCGAACCCTGAGAGACTCGACCATATAAAAGAAATGTTCAAGGAATATAAGGCGGACGGCGTGATTCATTACGCTCTCCAGTTCTGCCAGCCTTACATGATCGAATCGATTCCTGTGGAGAAGGCCCTGGAGCGTGAAAATATCCCTGCACTGCGAATCGAAACCGACTACAGCATGGAGGATGTGGGTCAGCTCAAGACCAGGGTGGAGGCCTTCATAGAACAGATCAAATAGGGCAAGCACAAGGATAGATGGGATGAGATTCGCTGGTATAGATATAGGATCGCGGACCATTGAGCTGGTGGTCCTCGAACAGGGGGAAATTCTGAGGAAAAGTCAGGTGGATTCCGGATTCGAACCCATGGCCCGCGCCCGGGCCCTTCTAGACGGGATCCATTACGACCGTATTATGGCCACGGGCTATGGCAGGCACCTCTTTCAGCTTGCCTTTAATGCACAGACGGTCACGGAGATCAAGGCATATGCCGTGGGCGCGCACTTTCTGTTTCCTGAAGCAAAGACCATTCTGGATATCGGGGGACAGGATGCTAAGGCCATATCACTCAATGACAAGGGAAGGGTCATCAAGTTCGAGATGAACGACCGCTGTGCGGCGGGGACTGGGAAATTCCTGGAGATCATGGCCCAGACCCTCGGGTACCGGCTGGACCAGTTCGGGGAGGATGCGCTCAAGGCTCAGAAGGAGATCCAGATAAGCAGCATGTGCACGGTGTTCGCAGAATCCGAGGTGACATCGCTTCTTGCAAAAGGTGAAAACCGACGGGATGTTGCGCTGGGCCTCCACCGATCGGTTGTGCGCCGAGCTGCAAGCATGCTCAAGAGAGTTACCATCACTGACCCTGTCCTCTTTGCTGGAGGCGTTGCTCGAAATCCCTGCGTGGTCCGCATACTACACGAAGCCATAGGTAAAGAGATCCTGGTACCGGAGGATCCCCAGATGGTCGGGGCGCTGGGCGCAGCGCTCATAGCATCGGGACAGTAGAAAAGCAGCAAAGGAGAGCTTCTGAGATGGTGGTCTTTTTTCATCGAGAAACCCAGTTCAACAAGCTCCTAGATAACCTTAGAAAGGCGGGCGGAAGGGCGGCCCTTGCCGTCTTGCGAGCCGAGGAGATTATGGAAAGGCTTGCTGCTAAGAGTGGCCTTCAGCCTTCACGAATTCACAAGCTCACCAGGAATGGAGAGGGAAGAATAGAGGGATGCAGGAAATTCGACCTGGGCGGGGGTTACCGGCTTGTATATCTGAAAAAGCGGGATCACAT
>JAFDHF010000148.1 GCA_019308905.1 Deltaproteobacteria bacterium | reverse complement strand
GAACGGGGATTTATAGGGAGTGGATTGCCGAAGCAATCAAGGCTCAACGAATCGACCGCCGACCCCGGGTAAAGGCTCTGCCGACAAGCGAGGAGGCTAGGAGTCTGTCGGAGTACCCCTGAGACTCCAAGTTATCGTAAACCTGTAATTTAATAATAGTTGCAATAAGTTATCTGATATGCTATACTTTAGTGCATGGAAACAAACCCACGATTTCGACGTTACGACCCGGATCAGTTGTACCTGTTGCCGCCGGACATGCGCCAATGGTTGCCCGATGACGATCTGGTGTATTTCATTCTCGACATAGTCAACCAGCTTGATCTCAAAGAGATCTTTGCTTCCTATGAAGAGAACAAGGGCGGCTACCCTGCTTATCACCCCCGAATGATGGTAGCACTCCTGCTCTATGCCTACTGCATCGGGTTACCCAGTTCGAGGAAGATCGAGCAGGCCACATATCATTCGGTAGCCTTCCGGATATTGACCGCTGATCAACACCCGGATCACGACACCATTGCCTCTTTCCGCAAGCGGCACCTCAAGTCTCTTGCCGGACTTTTTGTACAAGTCCTACGGCTGTGCCAGAAGGCCGGTCTTGTGAAACTGGGTCATGTGGCGCTGGATGGAACGAAGGTCAAAGCCAATGCCAGCAAGCACAAGGCCATGAGCTACGGCCGGATGGTCAAACGGCACAAAGAGCTCAAGCAGCAGGTGTACCGTCTTCTGAAGGATGCCGAGCGTTGTGATGCTCAGGAAGACCGGCTGTACGGTAAAGGCAAACGGGGCGATGAGCTTCCCGAGGAGCTTCGTTTCAGGGAAACGCGTCTGAAAAAGATCCAGGAGGCCATGGTAGCCCTGGAACAGGAAGCCCGTCAAGAGGCATTGGAAAAACGGCGTGAGCGGGACAAGAACAATCACCGACCCGGCCGCCCTCCCAAGGCACCTTCGGGGAAGCCCCATGCCAAGAAGCAGTACAACTTCACTGATCCGGACAGCCGGATCATGAAAGACAGCACCACCAAAAGCTTTGAGCAGGCCTATAACTGCCAGGCCGCGGTAGACGCCAAGAATCAAGTCATCGTGGCAAGTGACGTGACCCAGGCGCCCAATGACAAAGAACAAGTCGAGCCGATGCTCGAGAAGGTCGTGAATAATGTCGTCGGCAAGAAACCCAAGCATTTGAGCGCCGACGCGGGGTATTTCAGTGAAACCAACTGTGAACTACTGGCCCGAGCGGAAATCGACGCTTACATAGCCACAGAGAAACTCAAGCACGGCGAGCAGGTTGCTCCTACTCCACGAGGTAGACTCCCTCGGGGTCTTTCCACCAAACAACGGATGGCACGGAAACTCCGAACCATCAAGGGCCGGATGACATACTCTAAACGCAAGGAGATCGTGGAGCCGGTTTTCGGGCAGATCAAAGAAATCCGCGGATTCCGGCGGTTCTCTCTCAGAGGATTCCCCAACGTGGCTGCGGAATGGGATCTCATATGTCTTACCCACAATCTCCTGAAGCTCTTCCGGAACAAGTGGGTACCCAAGGGGGCGTAGGAGACCTCCGCTCGCCCACATTTCCGGACAATGAACAGTTCTTTGGGGAACATCCCCGCAACTGGGGCACCAAAACCTGGATCAACGAAAAAATCTGATGCCCTTCAACTCAAACCCTAGACCGACAGACTCCTAGGGTCGCAGTATCCGTCAACCCGCCAGCAGGGGGAGAAGGTGCGCCGATGACCTGGTCTTCAATTCATACCCGGGTGATCTTTTCGCTTCTGATTATCACGCCTCTCGGCTTCGCCTTCAAATTCTACTCGGGGCCGGGGGATTGGTGGTTTAATAATTACGGCGCAGGTGTATTTTATGAGATTTTCTGGATCCTGACTGCCTTCCTCTTCTTCCCTTCAAGACGTGGCGCTAATGTCATTCCCTTCTATGTCTTCGCCATCACTTCGATGCTTGAATTCATGCAGTTATGGCATCCACCCTTCCTGGAGATGATACGCTCGTCTTTTGTGGGAAGCGCGCTCATAGGAAACACATTCGTGTGGGGGGATTTTCCCCACTATGTGCTCGGCTGCCTGATAGGCTGGGGTTGGCTCCGGTCCCTCTTGCGCGGAGAAGACATTTAGAGAG
>JAFDHF010000147.1 GCA_019308905.1 Deltaproteobacteria bacterium | reverse complement strand
CCCAGTAAGACAGCTTGACTTTGCCGGCCAGAAAGAGGCAGACCAGCGAGACGAGGGTCCAAAACATCAATAACCCCGACTTTGTAACATCCTGGTACCTGTAGAAGACCTCCATTGCGTTGTCCATAGCGGTCGGAGGGTTCACTAAGGCCCTCACTATCACTTGCAGGGCCGAGGCGATCCCGAGAATGAGGCTGCCGTAGATCAGGATTCTCAGGTCCTTCCTGGTGCGAACCAGATTCGGTATCAGGAGCGCAAGAAGGTAGTAAAGCATCACCTTGAATCTGTGAACGGCCGTGAAGAAGTCGTAAGAATACAGTATCTTGCCTGCAACCAGGCTGGCCGCTCCCACGGCCACGAAGATGATTATCGGTGCATCCAAGGGAGTCCTGACAAGTCGCACATCTGGCTGCAGCACGGTCCTCAAGATGGCAATGAGCACCAGGACAAACAGAATCAGATCAGGGACGTGTATGCTCCCGACGTTCGTGAACGGCAGGACGCTGCCGTAGGGGATAAAGCATGTGCAGCCCATGACGCCGAGGATCCCGTAAACGGGATAGAAGTAAACCAGGAGCCCAAGTCCAAGGACCGTAAACAAGCCGAGTGACACGATGGTCCCCGCTCTCAATACAAACAGCCCCAGCAAAAGTCCCGAAGTGACTGCCAGCGGGATCGTCAGGTTGTTTCTAGTCCTATCAGCGCGCTGCACTCTTTCCCGTTCCTCCTGAATTGAATTGCTCTAACCGGTGGGTGGGCTCATGCCGGAAAATTCTTAACCGTCTCTATCACTTTGTCGATGTCCCGTTGGCTCATATCAGGATAAAGAGGAAGCGTGACAATGCTTTTCCACACGCTCTCTGCTGTGGGCAAGCACCTGCGGTAGTCTTTGAACAGCTCATACAAGTGGTTGGGAAAGTAGTGGACCGAGGAAGAGATCCCGTTCTCCTGGAGGTATTGGATGAATCGGTCCCTGTCTTTCACCTTGGCGACGTAGTTGTGACATGCGCTCTTGGCATATTCTCTTTCGACCGGCGTTTCAAACCATCCCAGGCCGGCGAAATTCTCGTTGTAAATCTTCACGATCTCTCTGCGCCTGGCATTCAGCCTTTCGAGCTTTCGTAACTGTACCAGCCCGATAGAGGCCGTAATGTCGTTCATGTGGCACTTGTAGCCGATCTCTTCCACTGTGTACGACCACGAATACTTGTCGTCTATCTCGGATCTGTTCCACGTGTCCTTGGAAATCCCCATCCACCTGAGCTTCCTCAGTCTTGAATCGTGCTCTTCGTTGTCGAGCGTGATCATCCCTCCATCACCTGTGGCGAGGTTCTTCACCGCATGGAAGCTGAAACACCCGATATCCCCGATGGACCCCAGCATCCTCCCCTTGTACTGTCCGCCGCAGGCATGAGCGGCGTCTTCGATGGCCCTGATGCCGCGGTCCCGTGCGAGCTCCATGATCGGGTCCATATCGCAGGCATGTCCCCCGTAGTGCATCACCACGACGGCTCTTGTTTTCTTGGTAATCCTTTTCTCTATCTCACCGACATCGATGTTCAGGGTATCGCGTTCTATGTCTGCAAACACCGGAACCGCGCCGTTGTAAAGGATCGCCATATTCGTGGAGACAAACGTGAGGGGTGTCGTTATGACCTCACCTCCCTCAACGTCCATGACCTTGAGGGCGAGGTGAAGGCCTGCTGTGGCGGAGTTCACACCCACGGCATGCTTCGCCCCTATGAACTCTGCAAATCGATTTTCGAATTCCCTTGTTTTCGGCCCAAGACCGACCCAGCCGGTCGAAAACGGCTCTCTCAGGGCCCTCAGTTCTTCTTCATCGTATGACGGTTTGAATACTGGAATCATGATCTTCTTCTCCTGATTCTGGGCGCTGGTCGGCGCCCTTCGTGGAACAACCCCACTACTTCCCCTGTACCATATCAAGCGTAGTGGACCGTGATCCTGGTGTCTCCCTCCGGCAGATTCACAGTCGCGTACTCAAACCCATGAAGGCCGAGTCTACCGTATCCGGCCTTCGTGTCTTCCACGGTGATCTCGGAGACACGTCGCTCGTTCCAGGACCAGGGAACATAGATGGGGAGTTCGTATTTCTCGCACCTGTTTCTCACCGTGAACGAGAAGACCCCGGCCGCTCGGTCCCACTCGAGGTTCTCGATCTTGCTGAGCTCCCGCTGCCTCCAAAACTCGCACAGCCTCCAGGTATGCCTTGTCTGCGATCTTCCAACTGTGGGCCGCAAAGTTGAAAACACCGATGTACCTGTCTAGCATCTCCTCGATCAGTCGGAGACTCTTTTCGGGAGTCTGGTAAAGATCCTTGATCCATGCAACGACGGGCACTTCAAGGATCGCCAGAGGCTGCCCGTCACGATCCAGGGGATGAAAGGGGAAACCACTGCCTAGGATCCATGTCAAGCAGGCCTCTCCGCCCCAGTTCCATGTGGAGTCGTATGCGTATCCCAGCTCGTCGAGCCTCTCCCAATCCACCTCCCGGTCGACCCACCCGAGCTGGTGGCCACGGTGGCCAATGGGAGCAGTGCCGAAGCGTGCCAGGAAACTCCTGTGTACCTGGTCATAGTCGCCCAGAAACACGGGCTTGATGTGAGTCCCCGTGTCCCAGCCCGCTTCCCTCAAAGCCTGGTAGCTTTTCTTGGAAAAACCGATATACCCTGTGAGGCCTGTCTTGCCTTTCACCGGTCCAAGGGACGGCAGGATGAACGCCGAACCGGCGGCACCGTAACTCTTGAACAGGTCGATAAGACTACGGGTCTGCGCTTCATGATTCCCAAAGTATCCGACGATCTCTTTGAATATTCTCCCGGCTGAAGGGCCGATTCTTGCCAAGGCCTTTTTCACTCCTCCGGCCCGTCCAAGGCCCCCTGTAAATTCAAAGAGAGCCGACTTCAGCGGCCTTCCAGACGGGCAGAAATCGTCGAAGCTGAAGGTGACCACGTTTCGGTAGCCGAAGGGGAAATACCCAAGGCGGGGTATGGGTCTGTCAAGCCTGCACAGTTCGCTGATTATGAACCGCGTCAAGAACCCGATCAAGAGGTCTAATTGTGGTCGGACCAAGAGCTCTCTCTTCACCCCCGAGAGTGCGATCCTCTCCGCACTACCCATGTCCGCCGACGACACAGGGGAGTTTCTCCGCTGGTGGAACCAGGCGATCAGGGTGCCCAGGGGAAACAAAAAGATCAAAGCTT
>JAFDHF010000146.1 GCA_019308905.1 Deltaproteobacteria bacterium | reverse complement strand
GCCGTGCCGTGGTTGATGTCCCTCGTATCGGAACTGACGACACTCAAGACGGGCTTCATGCTCCTGGAGTGCTTCGTCTTGGCCTGCATCGGCTTGCTATGGTTCGGGCTGAGGCGGCTCTCTCCGGCATTCTAGTTCCCGTGGCGGCATGTGGGGGGGTGCGGCCGGAAGCCGGAGGAGAGAGCCTCTGATAGAGAGAGGGGGTGATAGGAACAGGCAGGTCTGGTTGGGATGGAAGAGGATTTGACCGAGAATTCAGAAAGGAGGAGAAAATCATGAAGCTGAGTCTCAAGGCCTTGTTGGCCGTTGTGGTTGCATTCGGCTTGGTCCTCGGTGCGTTCGGCCCGGCATGTGTACCGGCCGCCCAGGCAAAAGAAGAGTATACCTTCTACATGGTTTCACACGGCGGTCCTGCCACGCCCTTCTGGGGGGTTGTGATGAAGGGCATGAACGATGCTGCCAGGACCGTGGGGGTGAAGGCCATCTATATGGGTCCGGAGAAGTTCTCAATAAAGGAACTGGTCGACATGCTCGAGGGAGTGATCGCTGCCAAGCCAGATGGCATCGTCGTGACCATTACTTCGGTAGAACCCCTGGACAAGCCCCTCCGGAGGGCGATCTCCATGGGAATCCCAGTGATTGCTGCGAACGTCAAGGATCCGAGACCGCCTGAGGAGGCGATTCCCTACCTCTGCTACGTGGGGACCGATCAGTACCTCACGGGTGTCAAGGCGGCAAGAAGGCTGCTCCAGGAGTTCAGACCGAAGCGGGCCGTGGTCGGCATCCAGGAGGTGGGCCATATCGGCCTGGAGGCAAGGGCCAAGGGCTTTATCGACATCATGAAGGAGAAGGGCGTCCCTGCCGAGAAGCTCGACATCACCCCTGACCTCGCAAAGGGGGTCGAGGCCTACCGGAGCTACCTCCTCAGGCACCCTGACACGGACGCCATCTTCACGGTGACCCGGGCCGGTGCAGAGGCGGCTGTCAAGGTGGTCGAGGAAGAGGGGCTCGTGGGCAAGGTGAAGCTTGTCAACACGGACCTCTCGAAGACCATCATCAATGCCATCAAGAACGGGACGATGGTCGCCACCGCCGAACAGCAGCAGTATCTCCAGGGCTACCTGCCGATTATTTTCCTTTACAAATACAAGAAGCAGGGACTCTGCCCCACAGGAGACGTTCTGACAGGACCTTTTATCGTCGACAAGTCGAACGTCGCCATCGTGGAGAAGACCGTCGCGGAAGGGTATCGTTAGTATGAGGATCTCGGCACAGGGCTTGTCCTGCAGGAGTTCGGGCTCTTGCCGGGCGGGCCCTGTGCCCTGGAAACCACGGAAGGGGATCTTCCTTACCATGGAGGAGGACAAGACAAGCCATGACCAGCAGGGATAGAACCCTCTCATTGGGCGGCTTGATGGGCCGGGCCTTCCAGTACACGGAATTCGGGGCGATCATAGGATTTGTCGTCGTTTTTCTCGTCTTCTCCCTGATTTCGAGGCAGTTCCTGACGGCGAGGACCTTTGCGGCGATCCTGACGGTCACCGCGGAGCTGGGAATACTCACGGTGGGAATCGCCTTTCTGATGATCTCGGGGGAGTTCGATCTCTCCGTGGGATCTGTTCTCGCCGTGGCTGCCATGACTCTCGCCCTGCTGCTCAATCAGGGGATCTACCCGCTTGTTGCGTTCCTTATCTGCCTGGTTCTCGGTTGTTTGATGGGGCTCGTAAATGGAGTGATCACCCTGCGAGCCGACATCCCTTCCTTCATAACAACCCTGGGCATGATGATGGTCTGGCGGGGGGTTCTGCTGGCCGTTTCAGGCGGGTTCGTCATCCGATTCGAGGGCCACTCGGCCTTCGTGGATGCCCTTGCCCAACGCTTTGCAGGCGGGTTTAGGACTTCGGCTCTCTGGCTTGCCGGGATCGTGGTCGTTTTTGAGATCGTCCTTAGCGGGACCAGGTACGGGAACTGGGTCTATGCAACCGGTGGGAGCAAAGGGGTTGCCCGGGCCATGGGAGTCAATACGGGCAGGGTCAAGCTCGTCAATT
The DNA here is from genome assembly GCA_019308905.1 of Deltaproteobacteria bacterium. NCBI lineage: Bacteria > Pseudomonadati > Myxococcota > Myxococcia > Deltaproteobacteria bacterium. The sequence goes on along the minus strand of JAFDHF010000146.1, from coordinate 249 downwards.
TCGCCCTCTCCGGACTGCTCGCCGCAGTTGCAGGATGCATAACCTTTGGGAGATTCAAGCTGGTCGATCCCACCTTGGGGATGGGAATCGAGCTGGAGGCGATTGCCGCGGCCGTCATCGGCGGGGCCTTGCTCACCGGGGGTTATGGAAGCATCTTCGGCGCCTTTCTCGGTGCCTTTCTCGTGGGAATGGTACGGACGGGTTTGATCCTGGCAGGGGCGCCGGCATACTGGTACCGCGCGTTCATAG
>JAFDHF010000145.1 GCA_019308905.1 Deltaproteobacteria bacterium | reverse complement strand
ATCGATTTGCCCGATAACTTCGGTTGTTCGAAACGCTTGCGGAGACTGAGAAGCGGTGTCGGACGGGCCTTCATTTTTATTCCTATGGCGGCAAGAATCGAGAAGATCGATATTTTTCATTCCATAGATTATGTCGGACCGTTTCTTTTCAAACCCGCCCGGTATGTTGCGACCGTGCATGATCTTATCCCCGTGAAAGCCCCGGAGCTGACAACACCCAAACACCGGTTTGTCGGCAGGCACCTCCTTCCTCGGATGGTAAGAATGGCCGATAAGGTCATAGCCGTGTCCCAGGCCACCAAGAACGACCTGGTTTCCCTATTCGGGAAAGAAGCCGAGAAGGTGAAAGTCGTTTACGAAGGCGTCGACCCCATCTACTGCCCGAGAGCGGGGGCGGAGGTCCACAAGGTCAAGAAGAAATACAGGATAGAATCCGATTACTTCCTGTTCATCGGAAATATTGAACCAAGGAAGAACCTGGAAACTGTGCTCGAAGCCTATTCTCGATCGAGAGCCAGAGGGGCGGTTCGATTCGTGGTCGCCGGGAAGAAGGGCTGGATGTATGAGGACTTTTTTAGAGCCGTCGTGGAGAAAGGATTGGAAAGGGAGGTTCTCTTCCTGGGATTTGTACCGGATAAGGATCTGCCGGCTCTTCTCAGTGGAGCTCTGTTTTTTGCATTCCCTTCTCTCTACGAGGGGTTCGGTTTACCGGTCCTGGAGGCCATGGCGTGCGGGGTGCCTGTTATCACTTCAAACGTTTCGTCCTTACCGGAAGTGGTTGGGGATGCGGCGATTTTGATTGATCCGAGAAATGTGGAGGAACTGGCCTGGCGCATGGAGATGTTGTGCGACAGTATGGAACTTCGACTGGAGTTGAGAAAAAAGGGACAAGAGCGCGCCAAGATGTTTTCTTGGGACAAGGCGGCTCGGCAGACCTTTGAGGTGTACAGGGAGCTCGCGTAAGCTTTGGAAAAACGTGGACTTGAGCCTGTGCTGAACCGTGGCTCGGATGATGAAAAAGATCTTGCTAATCAAGCTGTGCTGTATTGGAGACGTCATATTTACTACACCTCTGATCAGAACTATCCGGCAGAATTTCCCGGGTGACAACGTCTCCTACCTGGTTGGAAAGTGGAGCAGAGACGTTCTCATGGCCAATCCTCGCCTGGATGAGGTGATGGTCTATGATCCGCCACAATTTGCCGGGAACAAGTTGAGGGCTCTTGTAGAAACGGCAACCTGTCTGATACGGCTGAGACAAAAACGATTCGACACCGCTCTGATACTTCACAGAACCTCTGTTGCCGGTCTATTCGCCAAGATGGCGGGTATTCAAAGGAGGATAGGCTTTGATTATGACGGGTCTGGGAAATACCTAACAGAAAAGGTCTACTTCCGCAAAAAAAAACACGAAGTTGACCGGTATCTTGACCTGGCAACACCGCTTGGCATTGAGACAGAGTCGTGTGACCCGACTACCGAAGTTTTCGTTTCTCAAGAAAGTGAAGCACACATAGACGCTTTGATGGAAGCGAACGAAATAGACAAAGACAGGTTGATGGTAGCAATATGTGCAGGAGGTGGAAAGAATCCCGGAACTCTCATGCTACTGAAAAGGTGGATTCCGGAAGGATTCGTTGAGACAGCGAAGTACCTGATACAAGAACTGGATGTGGCGGTGGTTTTTGTAGGCGGATCAGGAGACGAAAAGGTAACGAAATGGATCATGGAAAGAATTCCAGGGAAGGCTTATGACCTTGTGGGGAAGACTACGTTTGCTCAGCTTGCAAGTCTGCTCAAGAGATGTGCCCTCTTTATAGGAGGTGATACCGGACCATTGCATATCGCTGCAGGTGTTGGCACTCCAACGATTGCGTTATTTGGGCCGTCGGATCCAAGGCTTGTGGCGCCGAGAGGAAAAAAGCATATCCATATCTGGAAAGGTATTGACTGTAGTCCGTGCTATTACCCAGACACCAGTTTCAGGAAGAGCTCGTTTTCTTGTAATGAAGGTTTTGAGTGCATGAGGTCCATCACAACCGAAGATGTAGTAGATTCTATAAAGAAATTGTTGGGATGATATGAGGGGTGGGCCCTGAATTCTATTCTTGGTTGATCTCAGGGATCGGGAGTGAACCGGGTGTTCTGAACTCTTTCAATTGACAGGAGGAAAATCCATGAAACAAGCTCTAATCACAGGGATTACGGGTCAGGATGGGAGCTATCTTGCGGAACTGCTTCTCGAAAAGGGTTACGCGGTCCATGGTCTGGTGCGGCGCTCGGCCATTGAGGATCCTGAACATCGTCTTTCA
>JAFDHF010000144.1 GCA_019308905.1 Deltaproteobacteria bacterium | reverse complement strand
TGGACAACGGCCAGATCATGGGCGATGATGATATAGGAGAGTCTGAACTCCTCCTGGAGCTCCATCATGAGATTGATTACCTGGGCCTGGATAGACACGTCGAGGGCAGAAACCGGTTCGTCTGCTATCACCAGTTTGGGATTCAGAGCAAGGGCCCGGGCTATGCCGATTCTCTGCCTCTGCCCCCCGCTGAACTCGTGAGGATACCGTCTCATGTGCTCGGGCATCAATCCCACTTTTCTCAACAGATCGGCAACCCGGTCTCTCCTTTCAGAACCTGTTGCCACCTTATGGATGACAAGGCCTTCGCCCACCATGTCCTCCACCGTCATCCGCGGATCGAGAGAGGCATAGGGGTCCTGGAAGATCATCTGCATCTCCCTTCTCATGGCTCTGAGATCTGTCCGGTTGAGCCGGCAGATATCTCTGCCTTCGAATTCGATGCTCCCCCCAGTCGGCTCTATCAGGCGGATCAAGCACTTCCCGACCGTCGTCTTGCCCGAGCCACTCTCCCCCACAAGTCCCAGACTCGAATTCCGCTTCAAGTCGAAGCTCACGCCGTTGACAGCATAGATCGTTCCCCTCTGCCTCGAGAAGAATCCACCCCGAATCGGAAAGAGCTTCTTGAGATCTCTGGCCGAAAGCAATACGTCCCCGGTCATCTTCAACAAAGCCAGCAACGGACCCGATGCCCCCGGTCAACCATCTTTAGAGGAGGCTCCTCCCTCCCGCACCTCTCACTCTTGAGAGAACACCTGGGACAAAAGGCACATCCAGGGGGAAGATCCAGAAGGCTCGGTACGACTCCAGGAATCTCTTTGAGTCTCTTCCCACCGGACACTTCTCCACTCTTTCTCAGGTAGGGAATGGATGCCAAGAGGCCCCTCGTATAGGGATGGAGGGGGCTCTTGAAAAGGCTCCTGACATCGGCCTCTTCTACGATCTTTCCCGCATACATGACCAGGACGCGCTGTGCCATCTCTGCTATAACCCCGAGATCGTGGGTTATGAGTATTCCGGAGGTCCCCTGGTCCTGCTTCAATTTGAGGATCAGATCGAGTATCTGGGCCTGAATCGTCACATCGAGGGCTGTGGTTGGTTCGTCCGCAATGAGCAGGCTCGGCCTGCAGGACAGGGCCATGGCAATCATGACGCGTTGCCGTTGACCTCCGCTGAGCTGATGGGGGTAGTCATCGATTCTCTTCTCAGGGGAGGCGATGCCCACCAACTCAAGCATCTCTATTGTCTTCTCCAGGGCCTCTTTCTTGCCGAGCCTCTGGTGGGTCATGATGGCCTCTGAGACCTGGCGGCCGATGGTGAAGACAGGGTTGAGAGAGGTCATGGGTTCCTGGAATACCATGGAGATCTCGTTTCCCCTTATCTCCGGCATCAGATGGGAAGGGGTCTTGAGGATATCCCTGCCCTTCAAGAGTATCTCACCCTCTACTATCCTCCCCGGAGGCGAGATCAGTCGCATGATGGAAAGGGCCGTCACGCTCTTGCCGCAACCGGACTCACCCACGACCCCCAGGGTCTCACCTCTCTCCAAGTCGAAACTGAGCCCGTCGGCCGCCTTGATGGTCCCCTTGCGCACAAAGAAATAGGTCTTCAGGTTTCTAACCTGTAGTAGAGGCGACTCCATAAGGCTCCGCGGAGAGACGGCCAGACCCCAGCCTCTGTCCCTTTGTTGCCCTCCCCAGTTGTGAAAACGCCCCGGTCTCACCAGACTCCCCTAGTAGGGGAATTCGATACCCATACCTGCGAGCTCGTCCTTTACCCGGCGATACATGTCGAAATGCTCCTGGGTGGGCAGAGCCGTTGGAACATGATAACACTCCTGGTACTCCCTGCCCATAGGTGCATCTGCAGCTTTGTCTTCGTATCTTGCCAGGAGCCTGAGGGCGATCTCATTGGCCTCCTCCCTGGTCATGCCCTGGCGGGCGACTGCATGGCCCACTTCCATGCCGATCCGGGCCTCAAGAGGGGTGGCGCGGTTCCGATACTTGTTACGGGCAGAAGCCATCTCCCAGAGGTGCCAACCCGACACCGTACTCACCAGAGCGTGGCATGCCGTCTCGTAGAAGACCATCTCCGTCATAGGGCCAGCATTCGAGAAACCATTGGAGGTATAGAGGAGCTTGCTGTTACGGGCCATGGCCTGACCTGCCACGGCGATCGGCCAGAGAAGCTCCCGGGTGGTATTGGATCCCCAGTTCAAGTGAAAGGGGAAGTGCTGATTGTAGATGGCCCCGTAAATACACAGACCATTGAGGCTGTATGCCACCAGGGTCACGGCCACGCCTTCTGATCCGCCGCACCAT
>JAFDHF010000143.1 GCA_019308905.1 Deltaproteobacteria bacterium | reverse complement strand
AACGCCCGCTCTTTTTCAGGATGGTTTCTCAGCAAAGTCTTATTGGTGCCTATTCTGATCCATGCCTGTCCATAGAACCTGACCGGTTGTCCACGAGCTGCTCCAACCTCAAAAATCACAACTCGCCCCTTGGGATGCTCTACTACGTGGACCTCAAAAAGCGGTCTTGGCTGCAATCCCATGGCGAGCCAATGGATCAAATCCTGATTACCTTTCCCTTTCGCAGGATACGGGCCGAACTTCGTACCCACTACTTCGTGAGTCTTGTCGTCGATGCCAAAGAGCAAATATCCGCAAGGCTGACCCGCTAAAGATGCCGAATTAGCAAGCGCCGAAAGATATTCTCCCAACACCTGAGGTTCATACCGATTGCGTTTGAACTCAAGCCATTCTGTTTCAGTTGGTAAGGCACCTAGCCGATCAATAAGTGCTATATACTTGTCCTGGGTCATATTTCAGCCTCCTCAAAGACGGTTTCAAGGCTGATTTCGCCGCTTCCCTCATTGTCTTCGGCTGTCTCCTGCTCGGGCATTTCCTCAGGAATTTTCTTCGCCGCCTCTCGCACGTCCAGCTTGCCTGTGACCACGTCAGCGATCAGACGCGTGCGGAACTCCTTGAGCAGGTCGATCTCGCGACGGGTGGCTGCGATGGTTTCGTCGATTTTTTGGGTTTGGTTGTCAAGGAAGTCAACAATGGCGGTTTGTTCAGGGAGAGGGGGCAAGGGTATCTCAAGAGCAGCAAATTTCTCACGTGTAAAGTGTGCAATAGTAGCCTTGTCGTTCAGGACTTCAAACCAGCCAATGGATGATATGCTTTGCAAGACGGGTCGAAGATACTCATTCTTCGATTGATTAGTCGGGCGGACCCTGTGAAGAGCGTTTTGGATAATGACTGTGCCATCTGCAGACGTTATGATTGCACAGCGCCCACCTTCACCACCCTCACACACAAGAAGGTCGCCGGGCCTGACTTCGTACTGGAGAATTTCTTTCGGCGACGCCCACATCATTGGTAAATCCTCAACGATCACACCAGTCCATTGTACATGGATAGCTTTAAGGTATGGTACTAAAATGTCATCCTTCGTTTTACGAGAAGGTTGCAGCATCTTACCAAGTTGAATCGAGTACACTCGCTTGACTGACAACACCTCCCAATGCTCCGGCACCTGGCCGAGCCACTCGACGCCAGAGTCCTTGTATTTTGGATATGGCTTACCCGTGCGGACGTCGATTCTGCCGGTCACGGCCTGGTGGATAAGGGCTTGTTTGTATTCCTCAAGCAGCTTGATCCGCTGATTGCGCAAACGAATCACCCGCCGAATGCGACGGTCCGCCCAGTCCAGAAATCGGACGATGGCGGTTTGTTCGGGGAGAGGAGGGAGTGGCGCCAACGAACGACTAAGTTTTTCATAATCGATATTTTGTCCCTGCCGAATACCAGTAACATGTAGCTTTAAATTCTCAATGTACGGATACGATTTGAAAAGTTTGGCAAGGTACCCGTGCATTTTGGAGTCTATAGGATACAGTATCGTATAGGCAGGACTAATTATACCTTGATCTCTGGCATACTCAATGCCCCCTTGAAAAGATCGAAGGCTAATTACAAAGTCTTTTCTTCGTACTAGCTTAAGTAAGTGTAGGTCTTTTAGGGCGAGTACCGTTCTGTTCTCATACTTTTCTTTACGAACTACACCTTTTGTTTGTGTAGCAGCAAGTAGCGGTAGATCAGGATAACCTTTCTCTATTCGCTCTCGAAGTAGGGTTTTTAACCTCCGCACCTCCCAATGCTCCGGTACGTCTCCCAGCCACGGCACGCTGGAGTCCTTGTATTTAGGATAAGGTTTGAGGGTGGTGATCATTCTTTCTTCTCCTGTACATTGAAGGCTGCCGCTACCACCTCCTTCAGCCTCTTTGGAATATTAGATTCAGCGACACTCTCGAAATGATCCAGTGCGGCAAGAGCCTTTCCTTTCTTCTCACCTTGGCTTTTGGAAACCCCGCTCACCGTCTCAAAATCGCGGGGAAACATTTCCACCTTTCCAAAAGGGCCTTGAATAAGATCTCTTATCTGCTTATTAAGATCATACGTTCTTTGCTTCGCCTTCCTTTTATCTTCATTCCAATCATTAGGTATCGGATCGGGTAAAGGATCTTCATCATGTATTACGAGGTAAGGAACTTCGAAGGCTTCAGCGATGGCTATATACAAAGGGAGATTATGTTTACTTCCACAGTCAATAATTGAAATATCTGGATCAAATACCCCCAGTCTTTTGGCCAGATACGGTAACACAACTTTTTCGGTCTCGCCTTCGACAAACACGACTCGCT
>JAFDHF010000142.1 GCA_019308905.1 Deltaproteobacteria bacterium | reverse complement strand
AAAACCGGCTCATCCATAAAAACGGCCATGATGGACGCTGTGCCGCTGATATCGGACGCCCGTCCGGACTCGGTGAGACCCGATGAGATCAACATACACAGCATATCGCCGGCACCCGCCACAACCGGCGTGCCTTCGGCCAGGCCCGTGAGCCTCGCAGCCTGAGCCGTAACCTTTCCAATTATCTCCGACGGAACCGAAATCCCGGGTAGTTTCCGCGCGTCGAGGCCCAGGTACTCGATAACCGGCTGCGACCATGTTTTGGTGCGGACATCCATCAGGAAGGAACCCGAGGCCTCGGTCCAGTCCGTTGCAATTTCACCCGTAAGACGAAAATTGATATAGCCTGAGGAGAGAACAAACTTCCAGGTCTTCTCATAAAGTTCCGGCTCATGCTCCTTCAACCACTGAATCTTGAAACCCAACCAGGAGGCGACCGGGGGATTGCCGACCAGCTTCATGGCAGCCTCCGCATGCGGCCCGGACTTGAAAGCCTCGGCGAGATCGGCGGCACGCTTGTCGCACCACAATTGAACGGCATGGCTCAGGAGTTCGCCGTCCTTGCCGAGAGGGACGGCGGCGTGCATTTGTCCGCACACTCCAACCGCCAATACCTCGTCGGATGAGGCACCGGCTTGTTCCATTGCCACGTGAATATTATCGACCACGTTTCTCCACCACACCTCCGGGTCCTGCTCCCCCCAGCCCGGCACGGGCGTCATCATCTCCTGAGGAGTGCTCGCACTGGCCACAACCCGCCCCTCGAGGTCAAGAAGCGCAACGCGAGTGCTCTGCGTCCCAATGTCGACCCCCATCAATAACTCTCTTTTCAAGTCGCACTCCTACCCAATCTTCGGCCGTACCACGTCAGAGCAGGTCAACCCTGTTTTGCCACGGACCCTATCCGATTCGTGGAGATCTCCCATCGTGCCGCCGGATTCGGCCTCGCCCTCTCATCCCGGGCTTTAACCACGCCGAGTCCTAGGTGGCCCGCTGAGTACGGACCAGGATGGTGTTGCGCAACTTGGACACGGCTCGCTCGAGGGACGCAAAGGCGTCCCTGGCCTTGTCGCCCCACGTTGCCTCGGCCTCGACGGCCTCTTTCAGGGCCCTGGCCGCTCTCTCACACCGCTCCAGCAGGGGTTTCGCCTCAGCCGTTTTGACGAAGACGGTCAACCTGGCCTCCTCAAGGTCTCCAATGAGCAGAGGCAGCTCCCTTTCGACCTCCTCCCCGGCGTTGTCCGCTGCGGCTCGTGCGTCTGCGATCGCTGCTTCAAGCAGGTCTGCACCCATCGGGTTCTCCCTTTTTGAGATCAATGTCCCCTGTTGTGGAGTTTCTTTGACTTTTGGAGAACACTCTTGTCTCCGAGCGACACTGCAGAAGCGGTGGGGCACCCATCAAGGGTGAGCGGCAAGGGGAGACTCCACCTCCCCGGGGCCGGGGCTCGCCCTTTTCCTGTCGCTCGATTCTTCACCGCCTCAGCACCTCGTAGTCGGCCTCACCCGAAACGCCGAGACCGAGTTCGACGCCCCTCTTGATGACCGGCAGCTCCCAGACCGGCATCTGGATGAGGTTGTCCCTCGGATAGGACTGGAGAATCTTGACGCCCTCCACGTCAATCGCCACCCGGTCGCCCGATGCCAGGATGACCTTCGGCTCAACAGCCTCACCCCTGTCCGGCCCGCCGGTCACAAACGACACCCGCCCGTCCATGATGATCAAATCGGGGCCGACAGGAAGGCTGAGCTCGATCATCTTCTGCTCCATCGGCTCATCTTTTTTCCCTTCGTCAAAATCGGCGTGCATGTACCGCATATCGACGGGGTGGGTCAGGCCGACGACGAGTTTCAGGCTCATGGTGAACCGGGCCAGAAAATGGTGCTTCATACAGGGCAGAAAGACAAGCTTGTCAAAGTCTTTCAGGGACTTGTGGTAACCGACCTTGGTCCACCACATGGCCTTCTCGCCCAGATTCACATCCATCCATGGACCGGCGTCGAAGTCGATGACCGGCAGGTCGAGTTCCCTGGCCCTTTCGAAGACGCCCATCTCCTCCAGGACCCGGGCCGTAGGCATCCAGGGCCAGCCGGATCGTTCGCCCAAGGTCAGCTTGGTGATCCCCTCCCCGCGGAGATGTTCGACGACGGCCGACAGAAAATCGAGGTCGGTCGAGGCAGGAAATGGATCGTCGCTGTTGAAGTTGGCCTTGAGCAGAACGCGATCGCCGGGGTTGAGAGCCCTGCGCACACCTCCGATCAGATCACAAGCCTCCTTGACCGCCTCCTTCACGTCGCGGTTCGTCGTGGAAACGATTGAAACCAGAGCCTTACCGTCCCGCGTATAGACGTTCTCAGGCCGATGCCGCCACTGGTTTTCCTCATCCACT
>JAFDHF010000141.1 GCA_019308905.1 Deltaproteobacteria bacterium | reverse complement strand
TCGATCGTCTTCTCAATGGCTGATTTTGTCCTGAACATCACGTTGTTGGCGGCACTCAGCTTCATAGGTTTCGGCGTGCAGCCACCTGCGCCCGAGTGGGGCTCCATGATTGCCGAGGGGCGGGATTATATCTTCGAGGCCTGCTGGATAGCGACGCTTCCCGGCCTCGTGATCGTCTTTACCGGTGCGGGCCTGGCCCGTGCACTGGCCGTCAATCCGAGTTTTCTCGTGCTCGATGAGCCCATGGCGGCCCTCGATGTTTCGATCCAGGCCCAGGTACTCAATCTGCTTCAAGACCTACGAGATGAACTGGATCTGGCAATGCTCTTTATTGCTCATGAATTGTCGGTCGTACGGCATATCTCCCGGAGAGTGGCGGTCATGTATCTGGGCAGAATCGTGGAACAGGGCACCGCGGATGAGATATTCCAATCGCCGGAGCACCCTTACACTCAGAGTCTCCTCAGGGCCGTGCCCAGACTGGAACCCAGGAAGCGACATCGGAAAGCCGCTCTAAAGGGAGACATCCCCAGCCCGCTCAATATTCCACCGGGCTGTCGGTTCCACCCTCGCTGCGACAGGGCAAAGGAGATCTGCCGCGATCACGAGCCCGAAACGATACGGCTAACGCCGACCCATTCGGCCTGCTGTCACCTGGTCGGTTAGCTTTCGGCAGGGTTGTCTAGGCCCGGGATACGTTCCTGCCGGGGGCCCCGGGGTGACGGGAGAGAGGATAAGACGAAGGCGGCCGCCTGGAAAAACCCGGCGGCGGACAAACACTCAAACCACGGTGAAGAGAGGAGGGAACCATGAAGGTATTTGTTTCCATTGACATGGAGGGGATCACAGGCGTCACGGATCGAGGCGATGTTGTCGGTGGCCAAGAGGGATACGAGAGGTTTCGCACCTTGATGGTGTGTGACTTGAACGCGGCGATAGAAGGTGCGTTCGCCGGTGGAGCTACGGAGGTCCTGGTAAATGACTCCCATTTTCACATGCGGAACGTGTTGATTGAACAACTCGACTCCAGGGCGCAGCTGATCAGCGGTTTCACCAAGCGTGGACTCATGATGCACGGCCTGAGTCGGAGCTTCGACGCGGTCTACTTTCTCGGCTACCACTCAAGGATCGGTACCGAAAGTGGTGTCCTGAACCATACTATCTTGGGCAAGGAGGTGGACGGGATTTGGATCAACGACCAGGAGATGGGCGGAACTGGCTTGAACGCAGCCCTAGCCGGTTACTACAACGTACCGGTCGCCATGATTTCCGGGGATGACAGGGTCTGCAAGGAGGCAAAAGATCTCCTTGGCGATGTCGAGACGGCTGTCACCAAATATGCCGCCGACGGGTATGCGGCAAGGTGCCTCCCTCAAGGCGCGACGCACCCACTGATCAAGGAGGCGGCCGGTAGAGCCCTGAGCCGGCTTGCCGACTTCAAACCCTACCGGATCGAAGGTCCAGTGACCTTCAAGGTCTGTTTCCACTCCACCAGTGCGGCCGCGATTTCAACGATGATACCCACGGTGGAGAAAGTCGACGCCAGGACCGTCGTGGTCAGGGGGGACGACTATCTCCGGGCGTACACGACCACCATGGCCGTGTTGCTGCTTGCCTAGACCACGTCTGACGAAATATACGGATAAGCCGCCACCTATTCGAAATGTCCCGTCTCCCGCCTCCTTGTCATGCCAGGCGAGGCAGGCGATCAGTGCATAGGTGGCCCGCTTGACAAAATCCCCGTCCCGCTCGCTCCAGTCATGGATTTTGTTCATCACCAGGGGAGATTTCTCAAAGAGGTTCGTGCAGACCCGGTCGCACACGTCCCGTGAATCAAACCCCTTTCCCCAGTTCTGCATCCGCCGGTCGGCAAGCCTTTCCGGGTCGCCGATCACCTCCGCCACCGTCTTCGCTTCCGGGAATCGGGTCTTCCACGGCTCAAAGGCAAGCACATGATCCCTGCTGATTTCTCCCTCCAATTTGCGCATATCAGGGACCGACACTCCCAGCCTCCTGTCGGTGGTGATCCCGAATCCGGCCATCCCCTCCACGTTTTCGGGCTTGGCCTCAGCCTTCAGTCTCCTAAGTGACCTCCTGCGTGTCCGGCATGTCCGCCCCCTTCTCTGTATCGTCTTCTTCACCCTGGAGCCCCCTTTTGGGGGCCGAGCATGTCCCGGCCAACCCGCCTTGGGCTTTCTGCCGCCTCTTGACCCATGTTAACCCTGAAACACGTGACCGGCAATCCAGTGTTGAGTAAAGGGCCGTGGTCGCAGAGAGACCCCCCCTGCAAAGTTCGCAACTCCCGGAGAACCCGGCTGAAGCGATATCCCGGTGTAATTCGTTGAGACCGATTTTGCCAAATCGGTTCGATGTGCTATAATGGAGCCCGGATCTTTCCACCCGGATGGCAGTGCGAATTTCATGGAGGTCTGCCGTGGAGGCCTT
>JAFDHF010000140.1 GCA_019308905.1 Deltaproteobacteria bacterium | reverse complement strand
GGGAGTCGGAGGTCCTGTTGATCAATAAGATCGACTTGCTGCCGCATGTTGATTGCAGCCTGGAGAGGCTGGCGGCGGATTCGCGTGCGATCAATCCCGACCTGGAGATCTTCGAGGTGTCCTGCAAGACCGGTCAGGGGTTGGAGGCCTGGTACGGGTGGCTGCGTGAGAGGGTCAAGTCCAAGCAAGGCTGAAAATGCGGCTTGCGATCTCTTTTCTTCGATTCCGGGTCTCCCGGGCTGGTCTTTTCTGCGACTTATCTGCGGGAGAGTTCTGCCTCCTTCGACATTCTCCACCTGCGGTGGAGCTGCGGTTTCCCCCACTGATAGGCCGCGAAAAGACGGCGTCCTCCCGCCAGTCACTCAGAAATAGAGACCGCAACCCTCACTCTCTCCTCGATGTAAACGCCAACAGATTCCTGAGATCTTGTATTTCCGTCAGACTCGAGACTCGCTCGATTCAGATTTTTGTAACCGGTGGGCTATTCGCCCTTTTGCAAGAACTGAATGTAGCCGTTGATGGAGTTTGACATGAAGCTGCGCTCGCGGAGCTGGCTGGCAGGGTCCATGTCTTTGAAGGCCGCCAGCTCAGGGTCATCGGCAAGCAAACGGTTCGCGCACCTCTCCTCCAGGTCCTCGGGTCCACGCGAGATCTCTTCTGCGATTAGCGTCTTCCACCTCAGAAGCTGCTCCGAGAACCGGCGTAACATGCGGTGTGAGCTTTCCGCCCGGCCGAAATGGGCATAGCAGATGGGCTGGTCTTTCAAGGCCAGCATCCGTTGGATGCTCTCCTGGAATTCGTTCAGGAAAAAGAGGGGCGGCGTGGCCGGACGAAGGTATTCCTTGCCTGCGACCACGCAGTAATTGCCCCCTGCCTCTCCCGGGAAGAGTTCGTTCCGGAATGTGAAGCTCAGATGATGGGCGGCGTGTCCGGGGGTCTCAATGATTCCAAGTCCAGGGATGCGGGCGTCGGGGTGGGCTATTAGCCTCTCCGGCGGGACGGGCTTGATGGGACCGTAGAAATCGGCCAGCTCTCCAAGGACCTGTTTGCTGCCGGCCCAAAGTCTTGAGGGGTCGACGAGATGCTTGATTCCGATACGGTGGACTACGACCTTGGCGGTGGGAAACTGTTCCAGAAAGTCGGCCAGACCGCCGGCATGATCGATGTGGATGTGAGTCAGCAGCACGAAATCCACCCGACCCCAGTGCCTGGCCTTGAGCGCATCGATCAAGTGTTGCACGCCGTTGGCGGGCCCCACGTCGATCACGATGTTGGTATCACCCTCAAGGACCCAGGCACCGATGAAACGGTCGTATCCAGGCCTGTCCAGCGGGATTCCGATCAATTGGGCATTCACTTGAAGGGTCCTCTCATTCAAACCTCCCTCGACCTTCTAGCTCCCCCCGCCTTCCGTACGATCCTTGAGCCGGGCATGCAGGTCTTGGATGATCTCCGCAGAAATCTTTGCCATGGCCCTGCTCATCGCCTCGGCCAGGGCGGCCGGTTTTCTCTCCCGGCACGGTTCGCTTACTTGATAGGTCTTTTGAAACAGGATTCTCTTGCTTATATCAGGCTCGTTTTCGTCCATCAAGGTGATGCTGAGAGACATAACCGCCTCCCAGAGGGCGGTCGTGTCCCATTCGACGAACTCGTCCACGGTCCCTTCGATCACATAGGAGGGCGCGACCCGGGTGTCGTAGGGCAGGACGGCTTGGAATAGCCCCGATCTCTTGATGTCCCTGCTCAGGAAATAGGTTACGAGGTCAGCGGGATTGCTTCGCCACCTTTTGTAGACGTAGGCCTCTCGCCGATATGACCTTTCTCGATAGACGATGCGGTTGGTGTTGAAGTTGGGGGCCACTCCAAAACGCTCTATCCTGAGGACGACCGGGATGGGCTCAAGTTCGGCCACCGCGGGAGGTTCATACTCGAGGGTATAGTATTCAATCTGGTGGCCGGGATGTTTGGCCTTCATGCAGCCACCGAGAAGCAGTACGAGACCAAGACCCAGCTTCAGCATCATCTTCAGACAATTCATGGCTCAAAACCCGTCCGGCCGGCTAGTCTCCAAGGTCGCCCGACTCCAGTTTGCGCGGAGGGGCCGGCTCTCCAAACAGTAGCTGCGAAGGCTGGTCCGCCAGGAGTTCGAGGATCCGGTTGAGGTTGTCACTGGCCCTCTCCAGGTTCTGACTCGTTACCAGGAGGTTTTGCCTGACGTGGGAAACGGTTTCGTCGGTCGTTCCCACCAGGGCCGTGCCCTTCTTCAGGAAGGTATTGGCCGTTTCCATGGCGAGCCTGAGGTCCTGGAAGGTCTGGTCGATGTTGGCCCGGTTGGCGGTGATGATCCCCTTCAGACCGGCTTCGCCCATCAGGTCGTTGAGGGAACGGCCCGCTTCTTCCACCGAGACCATGATATTTTCCAATCGCTCGCCTTTGAGGACCTGTTGGAGCCCCCGGAGGGAGGCCCGGATCTG
>JAFDHF010000139.1 GCA_019308905.1 Deltaproteobacteria bacterium | reverse complement strand
TCTGTAGTTTAAATACCCCTCGATCCCGTTTCCAGATCATCCCTCACTTGGCCGTACGTGAACTTGAAGTGCTCCTGGTCGTTGATATTCCCCGGTGGCTCTGTTGCAAAACTCCATTAATCACTCTAATGGAATGGGTTTGTGAAATAACTGGCTAACCATCATTTCCTGTGGAATTGTTAGTTTTTCGTCAGAGCCTTAAGTATTAAAGAGCATTTTTGTGTACCTTCTCAACATTCAAAAAAGGTATCTTCTTTTTTATTTGATGAAAGAGGAGGTAGCTTTGCTTATAAAGGAGTATTTAAAGAAAAGCAATGTCAGAAAGGTACTCCTTTTTTCCACCTAAGATAACTGAGGTCTAGTGATGTCTAGAATCAGGGCACTAGAGGTAATTCTATTCTAGCCAGTGTTTCGTATTCATGTCAGATCTAGTGCTCTAGTGAAGTGAGAGAGAAAAAATGAAAGGGTTTGACCTCCCAGACTCGAAAATCAATTTTATTTTTAATGACTTCAAAAAGTAAATGTACTGGCTTCGAGGATTTTTCATTCAGGGCATATATCCAAAATCATTCCATGTATATCTCAATCGAGATTCATTAATTCTCACATATTTCTCTTTCAAAGAACGTCTGGGTGGCCCTTCAATGGAGGTACTTCACTCGGAGGAGGACCGGTCCGAAGACGGTCGACGAGGATGGGTTCATATTCGAGGTCTTCAGGTTGATGGTGAGGAGCCGGACCAGTCCCTTTCCGGCCAGAATATTGGTAACTCGGTTCCTAGAGCAGCCACCTAGGACGATGGCGTTTCCTGGCGGCTCCTCCGTATCGATGGTAAGGCCCATATCGAGACCCAGATCAGCCGCCACCTGCCTGAGGTCCTCCACGGATAGCCTGACCGCCTCGTCAGAAAGGGACCCCTCGGGAACGACAAGCGTCCACCGACAATATTGCTCCTTCACCATCGGGGCACCTTCTCGTCTTGACAATCATACTGACTTATGGACCATAATCGATGGCACGCCACTGATAAGGGTTTCGCGTCTCGGCCCCCGCTCTTCCAGATACGCGAAAGGAGTTCTTCGGAGATTTTCACCGCATGGACCAACCCTTGGATCACCGGCGAGGGCAGATCAAGGGAAGGATAGACGATGCAGAGGTTGACCTATCGAAACACCCATCTCTTTGCAACTAGTCAACGAGATCCTAAACAAGAAGACCGGCCAAGAACATGTCTCTACGAGCCAATAAAGACACAGCGAGGTCTGTCGCCTCTGTTGCGTCTGTTGCGGGGGACAAGCGTAGCCTACAATCTGGAGAGCGTGGTCAAGTCCCCCAGTTGCCCAGAGCTCTCAAGCGATACAGCGACATGTCGAACAAGGGGAGCCATGTCTGTGCTAGGAAATGATTGCTGAACAAGCACCCCACAACCCACCGATTGAATGTCCTAAAGGCCCTGCAAGAAACGAGGCTGAGATCATCGAAAACCCCTGCTTCATCTTAATAATCGCCTGAATGGACGACACCAGCAGTACACATATCATAAACAGTAGTACAGGATCTTGCCAACCCTCACCTAGGTTTCAGACATACTATCTCTCTTCACCTCCCCATCTTCCTTGTAGGAAAGGTATTCGTCATAATTCTCGACACAACCAGGATTCTGTAGGGGGAAGGGCAGTGACTCTACAACGGTCTTGGATATCTCGTGGGCAAACATCACACCTTTCCGTGTCAGCATCCCCCGCTTACCATGACCACAGAGCCTCAGGACCCCGGTGAACAGCCTTATCCCGAAAGGCAGGTCCGACCCGTTCAGCCTAAGATCGTAGATCATCCTTGCGAACCTCCGCCATCCATCACTCGCCCTGCCCTTCGATGCAACGAAACCAACCCTCTGGCCCTGACCCATGCTCTTGACGTAGGCATCCAGTTCAGGGTTGACCACCTTCCAAGTGCCGTAGGTAGAGAAGGCAGAAGGACCAAACCCGGCGTAGTCCTCCGTGAGTTCATCTCTCGATGAGTCGTATACATCATCGCTGAACGCGAATGTCCATACAGCCTTCCGCTCATAACCCCTCTGGGCCAAGGCCTTGCCTGCCTGCTCGATCAGCAAGAACTGTTCCCGCGGAGACATCCCTGGTTCGGTGGCCCTGAGCCCTCTAAGCGTCATGAAGGGGTAGATGGTGACCTGGTCCGGGAGCATCGACCCTATCCTGTTGATATCCTCCATGAAGATGCCTGCATCCTGGCGAGGGAGCCCAACCATCATATCCGTGTTAACGAACAATCCGAGAGATCTCGATATCTTTATCATCTCCTCCGTGTGCTCCGCGCCCTTGACCCGCCTCCCGGTGTTGGCGATTACGCTGGGCGCGAAGCTCTCCACGCCGATGCTTACCTTTGTGAACCCAGCCCCTGCCAGGCTCTTAAGATACTTGGGTGTGAGAAGAGCCGGGAGTAACTCGACCCCTGCAACGTCGATCTGGACCTTGTTCCGGATACTCCCAAGAATCTCGCCAAGTTCGTCCGTGGAGAGTGTGTTAGGCTAGATATGCAGTCTTCCACTCCTCGGTAAAGATCTCCTTGTAGAAGGGGCAGAAAGAGCACTTTGAGAGACAGAACGGTACGTGGACATAGATTCCGAAGGCTTCTGGTCCGAAGCTGGGTCCGGGTATCTCGGTGAACCGGTACAAGGTCTTTTTGAAGGCTTTTTGCATCATCCGTTTGCTTCTCGACGTAATCATCTATTGTGCCCCTTTCGATTTCGCAGCCGACCAGCAAATCGTCCTTGCCGGCCCCGTCCTTCCTCACCTTGAGAGGGATGTTGTTCGCCAGAAACCGTCAAAATCGTCTTACAAATGCTATGCAATCCATGACTTTTATTTATAGATAGCGGCCCCTGATTTCTGTGTACCTCGGCACACAACTGTGTTGAATAACTCCTTTCAATGCATAGTCTCCTCCTCAACGAGGTCGCCAGAGGGGAGGAGGCCGAGAGCTTCTACAACCGCCTGATGGACCTTGAGACGGCATTGAACGGGAAGACGGTGAGGGGTGACCCGTACAGGCACTCGGACATCGTGCTGGGGAAATTCAAGCGGTACTTCAATGTTCACGTGGAAGAGAGGACGATCTCCCTGACCAGGAGGAAGAACGCCATCTCCCAGGCGGTGAACCGCTTCGGAAAGATCATTCTGATCGCTTCCAAGAGAATGGAATGGGACGAGATGCTGTCCATCTACAAGGAGAGGGAGGGGATCGAGAGGCAGTACAGGTGCCTGAAGACAGAGCTGGAGGCGA
>JAFDHF010000138.1 GCA_019308905.1 Deltaproteobacteria bacterium | reverse complement strand
GCAGAAGAGGGGAAGAAAAACCTTTTCACGCCGGTCTCGACAGACGCCTGAAGCATGTTTATATTGATCAGGGCGCTGTTATGCATTATTTGCGCCCCTATTTCTGTAATATAGCCAATCCCACCCATGTCTGCTGCAAACTGGAAAACCCATTCTACTCCTTCAGTAGCTCTAAGGCAGTTTTCGTAAGACCTGAGATCCAACGTCAATTTCTCAGAATAGTAGGGATCAGGCATAAAGCCATCCCATTTGATATCCGCTGCCCTCACAAAATTTCCCTCTTTGTAAAGCCTTCTAGCCATATGGCTTCCAATAAAACCACCAGCACCTGTGACCAAGATTCGTTTTCCCATCTCTCGAGGCTCCTTATTTATTTATTTTGTAGTGGACCACTACACTCATGAATCCAAAATCCAAGACTCCAATGTATTCCCACCCAAACAAAAGAAAACCGATTCACTACTAAGACAGCACCCCGATACCCATGCAGGTCGTTGATCAGCCAAGGCATGCGTACAATTCCAAAGCTGAGATTGTCCGCGCCGGATTACCAAGCACTGCCTGACTTTTCCATTGGGTGGTTTCTGGGTTTGAGCCTAGCACCTCTCGGCCCTGCTGAAGCAATTGCTGACGGTTGATACCCGGATCACTTACAGAAGCCATCTATACATGACGTCATAAATAATTGCGTATTGTACTCCCTTCTGGTATCATGGTTATCGGAGGGAGGGAGCCATGCGCAAGTTGGAAATCAAGGATGCGGAAATCATTCGCTTTGCAGTACAGGAGGAGATCTTGCGATCGGAGGAGTCGCGGTACGATCACCGACTTCACGGGATTCTTCTGGTATGTGGTGGATTCAGTTGTTCTGAGGTGGCCAGGCTTTTTGGCCAAAGCCCCCGGACCGTCCAGTACTGGGTGCGTCGTTTTGAAGACAGTGGGTTTTCGGGACTGCAGGAAACGCCTCGATCGGGACGTCCATCTGTATTGGATGGGGCTTCGCTCCGGGCCCTTGGCCGAGACCTTCGCCGGTCGCCTTCTGAACTGGGCTATGGTCAGAACCTTTGGGACGGAAAGCTTCTCAGTCATCACTTGTCTCGGTCCTATGGCGTCAGTCTTGGGGTGCGGCAATGCCAGAGATTGTTCCACCAGCTAGGGTTTC
This sequence comes from Deltaproteobacteria bacterium, assembly GCA_019308905.1. Taxonomy (NCBI): domain Bacteria; kingdom Pseudomonadati; phylum Myxococcota; class Myxococcia; species Deltaproteobacteria bacterium. The sequence continues at coordinate 1,542 of JAFDHF010000138.1, read as the reverse complement.
GCCGGCGAAAGCCGCGTCCGTTGGTTGCCGGGGCAGACCAGGAGGCGCAGCGAACATATAAAAAAACTCAGCCGCCTCCGAAGAAGAGAGGATCGTGATCTCTGGTTTGAGGATGAATGTCATTTCCATCAGCACGGTTCGCGATGTACCGTGTGGGTGGCGCCAGAGGATGTGGATCCTGTCGTTCTCCATGCAGCGACTCGGAACAGTGTCGCAGTATTCGGAGCCGTCTGTGTAGCCAATGGACGGCTGGTAACCCGAAAGACCGATAGATTCTCGACCGAGACTTTTCTTTGTTTCTTGCAAGAGCTCCTGACCCATCACTACAGAGGTAGGAAGATGGTCCTGGTTCTGGATAACGCACGGTGGCATCACGCACGCAAGCTTCAACCTTGGCTGAAGGAGCATCGCCAGTATCTCCGCCTTGACTTTCTTCCCCCCTATAGCCCGGAACTCAATCCAATGGAGCGTGTCTGGAAGCTAACCCGCCGTCTCCGCACCCATAACCAGTACTTCCCGCTCCTGGATGAATTGGTTACAACGGTAGGTATTTGATCAGTTTTCCTCATGGAACCAACCTAATGAAACCCTGCGCCGATTATGCGCAATTATATAAGACGCTATGTATAGGTATCTTCTTGAGTAGCTGAGGCTGTTTCTTTTTTCTTGCCTGCAATGTATTCCCATAGAAAAGCACCAAAGACAGAAATGAAGAACGCCAGGATGCCCGCTATTGCAGCGTTCAAGCGCTTCTTAGGCCTTACTGGTTTGTAGCTTACGGTCGGCTCCTGGATGACCTCGATAGGTTTTGCAAATTTCTTTCGCTCCTCAAGTGCCTTAATGGTTGCTTGTATCTTCAGGACGTCGGATTCCAGTTTCTTGATGCTCTGGGAAGCGTTCTCCTTGACGCGGATGCTCTCAATCTGATTTTTCTTGATATCAGAATTTATTTTCTCTATAGCCAGAGAAGCCTCTTCCTTGACACGTACCCTTTCGATCTCGCGCTTCTTGATCGAAGACACTTTGTTCTCGATTGTCCTCTTTACATCACTCAGTTGGTTCACAAGCTGATTAAAATACGCGATGTTCTGTTGCAGGGAAGTTGTGTAAAGAACCAGACCGAGAGGATCATTACGGGTCTCGCGGTCCTCGATCAGGCTGTTTCTCTTTGCCATCAGAAGGTCCGTGTTTTTCCTTACATTTTCCTCCTCACGGGACAATTCAAGCTCCCTCTGCTTGAGGAGTGCGATCTCTGCATTCAACTCGGTGATTTCTTCCTGCAGCTTGGCCAGTTTCGCATCCCGCTTGCTCTCAACCCGCTGAATCTCGGTCTTGAACTTCTTGACATCTTCTTGGAGCTTGGCCAGGCTGGCATCTCGGTTGGTCCGGACCCGCTCGATTTCTTTTCCCACCTTGATGATATCCTGTCTGTTTTTCACGATTCTTTGGTCGAGTTCACCCTGAAAGGTCTCAAGCTTGTTTGTAAATTCCTTTTCAAGGGACGTGGCTAGAGCCTGCAAAGCCTTCATGCCGAGTTCGATA
>JAFDHF010000137.1 GCA_019308905.1 Deltaproteobacteria bacterium | reverse complement strand
TCAGCCACTAAATCCAACCTACTCCCCAATCCGAATCTCGCCTAGTCGAACATAACTTAGCCCTTTTCGGGGGCTTAACTATCCGCGCCGGCAAAAGTTACGGAATCGCTGCTCGACGAGTGATTTTTTCTTGAATTCACCGCCCAAAGGGCGTAAGAACCTGGGAAGGAGGATAGAGATGGGCGAGTACAGACCCGTGGAGGCTCAAGAATCGCCTCGATTTTCGGGTATCCGGACGTTCATGCGGCTGCCCCACGAGAGAAAGACGGAGGGGGTCGATTTTGCTGTTGTAGGCGTACCGTTTGATACAGGAGCCTCCTACAGAGTCGGGGCGAGATTCGCTCCTGAGGCAATTCGGAGCATATCCGTCCTTCTCCGTCCCCACAACCCGGTTCTGGGGGTGAGCATTTTCGAGCACTGTTCTGGGGTGGATTACGGGGATCTCCCCGTGGTCCCCGGGTATATCGAGGATTCATACAGGAAGATCGCGGAGACTCTTTTCCCCATTGTCGACGCAGGGGTCATTCCCCTGTTGCTGGGCGGCGATCATTCCGTCACCCTCCCGGAACTCAGAGCCGTGACCGGAAAACACGGGCCGGTGGCCCTGATACATTTCGACTCGCACGGGGATATTTGGGAGGAGGTTTTCGGCCGTCCGTACAACCATGGAACACCTTTTCGAAGGGCCCTGGAAGAGAGACTCATCCTCGCCGACCGGTCTATTCAGGTGGGAATGCGGGGTTCGACTTACTCGTTGGATGAGATCGAGAGGGCGAGATCCCTCGGGTTTGAGGTGGTGACCACGGAAGAGGCCAGGGAGATGGGCATCAAGAGCCTCATAGAGCGGATACACAGGCGGGTGCAGGACGCCAAGACCTTTGTCACTTTCGATATCGATTTTGTCGACCCGGCCTATGCGCCCGGAACCGGTACGATAGAGGTGGGAGGATTCACAAGCGGAGAGGCTCTGGAATTGGTAAGGGGATTGCAGGGATTGAGTCTTGTCGCCTGCGACGTGGTAGAAGTCCTGCCAGCCTTCGATCCGTCGGAGATCACAGCGTACCTGGCTGCGAATATCATCTTCGAGTTCATGTCGGTCATTGCCCTGGCCAGGAAGAGGGCTCTTGATTCAACACCCGGGAAATGCATCTGATCTGAGAAATTCCCCCGCCGGGGGAAGAGGGAGGATTCGTCTTGTTCGGCCGGTTGTCTAGGTATTTTGATCAGCTGAGCCTGGCCAAGTTGGCCGGGTATTCAAGACCAATCGCATGGCTGCTCCGTCTCTTGAGGATCATCTTCTACATCTTCGATGAGTTCGTGAAAGATAACTGCCTGCAAACGGCCGCCTCGCTGGCCTATACGACCTTGCTTTCCCTCGTGCCTCTGGCGGCCATCTCGCTTGCCATCCTGTCGCGTTTCAAATTCTCCCAGGAGACCATCGAGAGGCTCCTCATGAAACATCTCCTGCCGAGTGCTTCCTTTCAAGGAATCATCCTGGAAAATATCCAGAAATTCGCAGCCAATACCGCTGCCCTGAGTATCTTGGGGACTCTTTTTCTTGCGTTCACGGCCGTTGCTCTCCTCAATACCGTGGAGGGCTCCTTCAACGCTATCTGGAAAGTCAAGGAGAAGAGGAACCTCCTGAGCAAGTTTACCTCGTTCTGGAGTATTATCACATTCTCCCCCATACTTCTGGGGGCCTCCGTGTTCTTGACGAGCAGGTTCTACGAGGTTCGCATAGTTGGAAGCCTGCTCAAACACGGCCTTATCCGGAGTGGGATTCACTACGTTCTCCCCTTTTTCCTGATTTTTCTCATCGTCTTTCTGGCGTACCGGCTCCTGCCAAACACCAAGGTGAGAGTCTTCCCGGCTCTCATCGGGGCGGTCATAACAACGGCACTGTTCTCTCTTGCCAGGTGGTGGTTCGGTGTCTATCTGACCAAGTACGCCCATTTCGATAAGATTTACGGGATGCTGGGAACCTTGCCGGCTTTCCTGATTTGGATATACATCTCCTGGGTGATCGCCCTGTACGGCTCAGAGGTGGCCTACACGTTCCAATATCACCGATTGAACCGGGAAGACCAGAGATTGGCTCCAGGTGATCCTGCTTACCATCCTTACTATGGAGTTCGACTGGTCCTGATCCTGGCCAGTCGATTTCAGGAGGGTGACGGGCCTGTCTCTGTTGCCAGCCTGGCCGACCTTCTTGGCATGCCCCACGGGAGTGTGCAGGAACTTCTGTCCGGTTTGGAAAAAGGCCGTATCGTGGCCGCTCTGGGCGAGGAGAAAGAGATGTTTCTGCTTGCGAGAGATCCCGGCCGGCTGAGTTTGAAGGAAATAGTGGAGGCTGTGCAAGGCGGGAGTCTTGGAGTGGCCTCCCTGCCCGACGACCGATCCAGAGAAGTGATCAGAGGGATCTTCGAAAGGGCGCAGGGCGCGATGGACGAGGTGTTGAGGCAGGTCACGATCGAGGACGTTGCCGAGAGGCTGGACCAAGACCGCGGAGTCCTCCCCTTCGCATGAGCCGCATAGAGCCGGGCTTTGCACTTCGCTTCGACTCCGCTCGGGAGGCCGCCCGTTTACTCCCCTCGGGCAGCCCCCCGTTTCCGCGATTCCACTCTGGGAGAAGGCTGTTCTCTCACTTTCAGGAACCCCATCTAAGATTTGTGGAGTCTTCCGAGTTTTCGGCCGGGGATTCTTGCAAGTATATACTTTCAGGAACCCCATCTAAGATTTGTGGAGTCTTCCGAGTTTTCGGCCGGGGATTCTTGCAAGTATATGACTTCACGATTTTTTCCTGTTTTGGCAGGAGAACACCCTTGTCCCCTCGCTCCTGAGCTCACGCGGTGACCCTATCAAGGTTGGCGGGTGGGCAGTTCCTGCCCCTTCCCCACGAACACGACTCACGAATCACGAACACGACTCACGAATAACGAACACGACTCACGACTGACGAACACGACCTTTCCCCTCCCCGCTCACCCTTGATGGGTACCCCACTGCTTCCGCAATGTCGCTCGGAGGCAAGGGTGTTTTCCAAAAGTCAGGAAACTGGTTTATCTATGTCAAGAGTTTTTTTCAATTGGACCTCATCCAAGCCATGTGAATATCACCTCGTCTAACACTGGTATTTGAAAGTCTCGACAGAG
>JAFDHF010000136.1 GCA_019308905.1 Deltaproteobacteria bacterium | reverse complement strand
TTAGGGCAATGATCCTGGCATTGTACAGGGTGGTAGCCATCTTTTGTGCGTCTCTTGAAAGAAGGTATATGTGATCCACCTTACCCTGGTGCGCCAAAAAGTAGGTAGCATAGGTGCCAACCGTGCCGGTGGCCCCAGTCACTAAGACAGTGATCCCGCCCATAAAGGTCTCCTACTCATAAACTCCCTACTTGGACTCTAGATAGGGTTGGATGGCCGGATGAATGAACTCGCCTTTTTCAAAAACACAAACCTCATCGTAGAAGACAGACGCCTCGGTCATGAGCCCGTCGGTGTGTCCATTAGCGCGAATCTTACCTTGGAAACAGGGCAAGTCGTTTGTGCCAAAACCGATATCAAACAGCCCATACATCCTCTCATCCAAGAACTTTAACCCACTCAGTCGTTTCAGATGGGGGTTGATCCCAAATCCGTAGTGGCACGCACGATAGATATTCGGGTCTTTTCTGCTTTCCATCCATTGCTTGAATCTTTCAGCCTCGCTCCCCCCGGAAATCTCTGTCACAACACCTTCCCTGACTTCGAGATAAACAGGATCCCTGACAATTCCAACAGGATAGACAAAGGCGTCGAAGACGATTTGCCCATTCCAGGTCTCCTCGATAGGCGCCTGCCCCACCACGCCCGGGGGCAGGTACCCTTCGTCGCCTGGAGAAGAAACCCGGCCGGGGTTTGTCTGAACAGGCCTGTTTCCGAGCTCGGCTCCAATATCCGTTCCCCTGGGGGATGTCACTCGAACGGTGTTTGCCTTGGCGATCACCTCTTCCAGAACCTCGCAGATACGATCCGTAACCAGAAAATCATGCTCATAGATCAGGCTGACAAGACCTTCAGCCGTGGCACTAAGGAAGCCGAGCATACGGGTTCCACCCTGGAGCATCTCAAGAAACGCTCTGGTATAGAAATCAGCACTCTCATAGGGAATGAGCGTGATGGCAGCATCTGCCGACTTCATGGCAACGGCCAGCGTAGGAGGTGGATCGATATTGTGCTCTCCACGATACGGAGTCACGATAAGTGTAGGGCTGGCACCCTTCTGCAGGGCAGCATCAAAAAGGGCCTCTGCCACGCGCCTGTCCGTCGGAGGCTCTGTAATGATTAGCAACGATTCGCCCCGTTTGAGGGACATTCGATCAAGGTACTTGAACGAAGCCCTTAGCATAAGGTCTGAGGTAATTTGCATAGTCCTTTCTCCCTTGATTCTTGGAATATGACCGATTTCCAACCAACACTTTGGGTCCTTGTCAGTCAGGAATCTTATCTCTCAAATCCCGGTTCAAAGTCTCACAGTGCCATTTCAAAACTCGGCTCATCTTACTATCAGTGGCTTCTTCTCTAAATGATTGTTTGTGATACCGGCCGTACATGTTCTCGGACCCTATTCCAAATAGCGCTCCATAAGCAGTGTAATATTCTTGTTCCCTGTCACATTCTCTCTCGGAACTACTGATTGGAGCGTGAACCCCACATCTTTGAAGAGCTTGACGGCGTGAGTAAACCTACGGTCGAACATGACCGAAACCTTCCTGACCCGCCTCGCGTGCAGTTGCTCTGCCAGTTGGGACAACAGTCTCCGCCCAATCTGTCGGCCACGCCATTTCTCATCTACGATGAAGAACGCTATTTTCGATTCGCCTTGGATATCGATCTCAGCCGCGATGACGCCGGCATAGACTCTCTCGACCCTGGCAAGAAATATGACCGCTTTTCCAGCTTCGGTTATTTTGTCGGGATGGTTGATCAAATCTTCATCACCGATTTCCGCTTCCCCACTCTCAATCAGCCAATGGACGATCAGATCCCTGTATTCGTACTTTAAGCTGGGATCAAAAGGAATGATATCGACCTGACCGACCTGGTATCCCCGAAGCGCAGACATGACCCGTTCGTAGATGCTTTTATTCTCCATTGATTCTTCAAGTTCTTGCAAGGCGACGGTGAGGTAAGAACTGTTCTCCCTTTCGGCCAGCAGCTTCTCCGTCTCCCGGCGGATCGTCTTCCAGATCGGCTTCAGGGTTTCCATCAGTTCCTGGCCTTGCTGGGTAAACGCAATAAGTCGTCTTCTCCTGTCATTCCTGTCACTCAGGAAGGAGACAAGGTTCTTTGCCTCCAGGGTGGCCACCATTTGGCTCACCCCGGAATGGGTAATTTCCAGATCAGCGGCCATTTCGCTAACGGACAGCACGCCTTTCTGGTTGAGCAGAAAAAAGATCGGAAACCAACTCGTCTCAAAAGGTATGTTGAGGGTCTTATACACCCTCGACACGTCGGCAAGGAACCTTTCGCTGATTCTTCTCAGCCGGGTCCCGAAAACCAGTTCCCCATGTTCCTTGTAGAAAGACAATGCCCCACCTTGTTTAAATGCTTACCTAAGCTATGACCTTTCTTGGCCGGAGTCAAGGAAAATCTTTCATCGACCAGCCTCCCTGACGCAAAGCCAATGGGCAAACCGACCGGTGCTATCAAAGGCCTCTCGCAAGGGGGCAAGTCTCGTCTTGGGCCTCGGTCCGCCCTCGCTTGACAAATTCGGCTAGCTCAGATTCCCTTGCCGCCGAAAAACCGATAAACCCCTCACGGCCCCTATCCGGAAGGAAGGTGGAATGGCGGCAGGCGTCCCTTGGCACCAAGCAAGACTCAAGTCGAGATTTGACCCTTCGGTTTTGACCCCTTCCGTTGTGTAATTCGTTGAGACCGATTTTGCCAAATCGGTTCGATGTGCTATAATGGAGCCCGGATCTTTCCACCCGGATGGCAGTGCGAATTTCATGGAGGTCTGCCGTGGAGGCCTT
>JAFDHF010000135.1 GCA_019308905.1 Deltaproteobacteria bacterium | reverse complement strand
TGAGGCAACCCATAAGAATGCAGACAGAATGGCCATGTATCGCCCTACCAAAGCGCACCGTGTGGCCTTTGAACGTGTTTGCCGAGGGCTCTACCAGCCAAACGACAAAAAATTCTATCTCCTGAGTGGTTCTTACGGCACTGGCAAATCCCATCTTTGTCTTATGTTTGCCAATTTCCTCAGCCGGGCCAGCGGCGACCCCGAGATCAAGGGTTTTTACAAGAATTACGAAAAACTCAACCCGGATATGGCCAGGATGCTCACAAACATTCGCAAGGGCGGGCAGTACCTTGTGGCCATTTGTGACTATCACTCTGGAACAAAATTCGAAGATGTGGTGCTTAAAGCTGTGTTCGATGCCTGCCAGGCAAAGGGGCTTGACGTGGGTGTTCAGACAGAATTTGACGAAGCGGAGAGGCTCCTGTCCAACTGGGAGGAGAAGGCCGATGAGGGGATCCGGAATTTCTATGAGGACTTTGGAAAGGGTCTGGAAAAGGTTGCTCCTGCCCTTTCAGTCGACCAACTGCGTTCTGATCTGAAAGATTACGACTCCGATTCACTCCAAAAATTCAGGTCGGCTTACCAGGAAACCATGGGAGGTACGGAATTTCATGCCCATTCAGGCAACCTCATTCCTATTCTAAAAGAGATTATTAAGAGTAAAGCGTTTAAAGACCGTTTCAAAGGGATAGCCATCCTTTTTGATGAATTCGGGTTCACCTTAGAGAAGGGCTCCTATTCCAAAGATGTGCTTCAAGGCTTTATGGAAACGATCTGCAAAAACGAACCTAACGTGCTTTTTGTTGGTTGTGTCCACAAAGATTTCAAGGCATATGCGGACCGGTTCAGCAAGGCCGATGCCGCAGTAATGAGCGCCCGTATTACTACCGTAGACCTCCTGAACGAGGGGATCGAGGAAATCATTGGTGCCATTGTGGAGACGGACAAGGACTCAAAGGAATGGAAACAGGAGATCGAGCCTAAGACCGGAGTATTCGACCAGTTGGTGCCAATCTGCAAGTCGCTGAACCTGTTTCCCTGGATAGAGGATGTGAGCCGAATCAGGCAGCGGGTGCTTTAGGATATTTTTGGCGTACACCCTATGGCCCTGGCCTGCCTGCTAAGGCTTTCCTCTGAGATTGGGTCGGATGCAAGGAGCACATTTACGTTTTTCTCCGGCGATGTAGAAAAGGCAGAAGGCTCCTACCCTGATTTTATTGAGAAGGCAGAGCTTACCCATGCCGCCGGCAAACTCAACCTTTACACTGTGGACCGGATTTTCACGTTCTTTAAGCGGGAACTTTCTCTGAAGAATCCTGAGCTGCGTGACCTTCAGAGGCAGATCGTAAACGGATTTTATGCAAGTTTAGAGGCACTGAGGAAAGCGGCCAAGTGGGAAATGTTTAAAGAAATGACTGATGAGCGGGTGGTTGTTCTGCGGACGATCCTGATCTATCAGCTTAGCCAAATCCCAACAAATCTGGATAATATTCAATTCGGACTCTATTGCCTTACAAGAACAGAAGAGAAAGAGGTGGAAAAGCACCTGAGATATCTTGAGAAGACTGGATCGCTTTTCTTCAGGCAACAGTCTAAGACATATGAACTTGCTGTGGCAATGGGCGAGGACCCCTATGATCTGATTGAACGCTATCTAAAGGACGAAAGCCTTCATCCCAAAGATATGGTTGAGGCCTTTCTCAAGGAAGCGGGTGATGCCAAGGAATTGGAGTTTCTGGAAGCCAAGCAATACAACCTGCACTTTAACGAGGACAAAAGGTTCAAGTGCTATTTTATGCGGGCAAAAGATCTGGGGGATAAGCTCTGGGAAGACTTAAGGAGAGATTGGGAAGAGAATTCCAATAAAGAGAAGATAGGCTATGAAGGCATGGTCGTTTACGCGCTCTGTGAAGATGAGGCTGAGATCCAGATCGCCAAGAAGGCCGTAAAGGACATCCCCGATCCCAACCTGACCGTGGCCATACCAATAAGCCCACAGCCCTTCACCGAAACTTTACTAAGGGTAAAGGCGTGCATCCATTACCTGCCGCCCAATGAAGCTGAAAAGATCAGCGCCCAAACCGAGTCTCGACTACGCGATGTTCTTGAAGACCCGGGAGATGGATATCTTCCAAAGTTGAAAGGTATCTTGCGTGATATCGTGAGCGGTGAAGCCGCTTGCTGGTATGGACAGAATGGTAAGGTGATCATTGATAAGCCCAAGCAGTCCCATAGGCCTGCTGATATGCTTTGTGAGGACTTATACAAAAAACACTGCCGTATTAAGCATCCGGACTTGAATTTCGTGCATGACGACAAGTGGCGGCAGGGTAAGAATAACGCCCTCAAGCAAGCGGCAAAAGTCCTTATCGAGGCTGACAGGGTCATGATTGACAACGGGAATCCGGACAATCACGGAGAGAAGCGTTATCTGCAGAAGGTGTTGCTGAAAGGCGCGGGTGCTCTAAAAAAGACAGGTGCTGAAGGACCGGTTACATATTTTGAGTGTGAAAGCGATCCTGATAAGATCTCCGAAGATTTTCCAGTGCTCAAAGAGCTTTGTCTAAAGATCTGTGAATTGAATCCAGGCGCCCATTTCCCTGTTGGTAGCTTTATCGAGGAGGCCAAATCCCCGCCTTATGGGGCGGGCGGTACGGCCCTTGTTTTGGCCCTTTCCCAGGTCGTAAGGGCATTTGGTGAGCGGCTGAGGGTTTACAAGGACTCCACAAAAACCATAGAGCAATCGCTGAACACATACGATGATCTGATTGATGTAGTCGTGGATTTCTCTACGAACATAGTGTTTGAGGTGCGGG
>JAFDHF010000134.1:1775-4731 GCA_019308905.1 Deltaproteobacteria bacterium | reverse complement strand
GCGGCTCTTCTACGAGGGCAGGAAGGAAGAGCTGGTTCTGACATGGCATAGAATGGTTCGTAAGACGTCCATGTGCCTCTATCCGATATTCGTTTTTTTTGTTCTGAATGCGAGTGATTTCATCCGGTTGATCTATTCTGACAAATACGAGGGGAGCGCCTCTGTTTTCCGAATCTATCTGTTTCTCCTCCTTGTCAGAATTTCCGACAACACAGCAATGGTGAGGGCCTGCGATGCCACACCGATCATGCTCAAAGCCTCGGTTCTGGTCTTTGTCTCGAACCTCACCCTCAGCCTCGTCTTATTGAAGACAATAGGGTTCCTCGGTCCTGCAGTTGGGACCGTGATGGCGATCTATGTCAACTTCGCTTACATAATCAGCAGATTAAGGTCCCTTCTCGGGCTGAGCATCGGTGGGGTGATGCCCTGGAGATATCTGCTGAGGGTACTGGTGATATCTGCCTTGTGCGGTGCGTCTGTCTTGCCCTTGACACATGTAGTGGGTTTCGGAATTCTGAGCCTCTTGATCAAAGGCCTGACCTTCACCGGGCTCTACCTCGTCTTGGCCACCTGGGCCGGCATTCTTGAGCAGGCGGATTGGGAACTGGTGAGGAGATACACCGGATTTGATCTCCTCTGGAAGAGACACGGGCAGAGACCAGGCACCGGCCGTCCCGCTTGAGGTGCCTTCTCGGCAAGCAGCGAAAGAAGAGATTGAATGGCCCGAATGTTGCAAACCAGTGGTGGTTACCCCCATGATACGGACCGCCGTGTGGCCATGGTGGTCCTGAATTCTCTCGATCCGGACCCAAGAGTGTGGAGAGAGGCCGAGTCACTCGCCCGGGCCGGGTGGGGGGTTGTGGTCCTGGCCGGCAAGAGACCCGATCAGAAGAGGGTTGAAGAGGGTGACGGGTTCGTTGTTCTCAGGCTTTTCCAGGGTTTTCCTTACGGTCCAAGACCCGTGGAAACGCTTCTGGTTTGGACAAGGTTTCTCTCCTATGTGTTTTCCAGAAAGAGGAGAAGATTCTCCGTGGTCCATTGTCACGATGCGGAAACACTTCCCCTCGGCTGGGTCCTGTCCAGGAGTGACGGGGCAAAGCTCGTCTATGACGCTCACGAACTCTTCTTCGACTACGTGCCCGCGGACAGGTATCTCCGATCCCCTTGGCAGAGGTTCAAGAACCGGGTTTTGAGAGGGGTCATGTCGTTGGTCGAGAGAAGAGCCATCGGCCGATGCGATAGGGTTTTCACGGTCAATTCCTCCCTCTCCAGGATGATCGAGGCCAGGTACGGACTGAAGGAACGACCCGAATTCCTTTACAATGCGAGAAGATACACCAGCGTGGAAAGGACGACCTATCTCCGGGAAAGACTCGGCATTCCGGTATACGGCAAGATCCTCTTCTACCAGGGAGCCATCCGGCCTGACAGGGAAATCGAGAGGATGATAGAGATCCTTCCCCTTCTCGAGGAGGAGTGGTTTCTCGTTGTCGCCGGCCAGGTCTCTCCTCCGCGGTATCTGGACAGGCTGAGGAGGCTGGCCGGCTCACTGTGTGTGGGTAGAAGGTTCTCATACGGTGGGTTCCTGGACTATGAGAAGGAGCTCCTGCTTGCCACGGCATCTTCGGATATGGGACTCTTCCTGCTTCCTCCAACGAATCTCACCTATCGGTTCTCCCTTGCCAACAAGCTCTTCGACTATGTCATGGCCGAGATCCCTATGATAGTAAGCGATCTACCCGAGATGAGAGGATTCGTGGAGAAGTACGGACTCGGTATTGCCGTCGATCTCGAACGTAGAGACGAGATCGCCGGTGCAATCACGCGTCTGGCCGAGGATCGGGCCATGTATCGGAGGATCGTTGCTAATATCAGAGAGGCCAAGAAGGAGCTCTGCTGGGAGAAGCAGGAAGGAAAGCTCGTGACGGTCTACCAGGAGCTTTCCTCTTCGTCTTGATTTAGGGGGACGGGTTGTGTGCGGGATTGCCGGCATATGCGAATTTGGGGACGGTTCGGTTCACGTTTCTTGTTTGAAGTCGATGACCGCGGCCATTGCACACAGAGGTCCTGACGATGAGGGATACGTGTTGTTCGGAAACGGTGTAACCCTCGAACTCGACGGGATGGAAACAGATGCTGCAGGGGAGCCCTTCTTTCTCGGGTTGGGCCACCGGCGCCTGTCGATTATCGACCTTTCCGCCGCTGGTCATCAACCCATGCCCAACGAGGATGGAACCATATGGATAACTTACAACGGGGAGATATACAACTTCCTGGAGATCCGTGAAGAATTGAGAAAAAGGGGACACAGGTTCAGGTCAAATACGGATTCAGAGGTGATACTCCATAGTTATGAACAGTGGGGAGTTGATTGCCTTCGAAGATTCAACGGTATGTGGGCTTTTGCCCTATGGGACGGAAAGAAAAGAAGGCTCTTCTGCGCCAGGGACAGGTTCGGTATCAAGCCCTTCTACTTTTGCAGGGAAGGGGATCGATTCCTCTTCGCCTCCGAGATAAAGGCTATTCTGGCATATCCCAGGGTGAGGCGGATCCCAAATGACGCCTGTATCTATCCTTATCTCGCATACGGTCACCTCGACACCACGGGGGAGACATTCTTTAAGGGGATAGAACAACTCCGGGGGGGGCACTACCTGACAGTCGATCTGGAGAGCAGGAGAATCGCTCTGTCGAGGTACTGGGACATAAAACCCGAGACAGCCGCTTCAGGAAAATCCGACAAAACCTATGCCGACGAATTTCTCGAGCTCTTCACCGATGCGGTACGGATGAGACTCCGAAGCGACGTCACCGTGGGCACCTGTCTCAGTGGTGGACTCGACTCGTCTTCCATCGTGTGTATTACCAGCCGCCTCTTGGGAAACAACGGGCTGAGGACCTTTTCATCGTGTTTCGAGGACGAGAGGTACGATGAGCGCCCCTTCATCGATGAAGT
>JAFDHF010000134.1:0-1733 GCA_019308905.1 Deltaproteobacteria bacterium | reverse complement strand
TGAAGTCGTGAGGCAGACGGGGTCGGAAAACTATCGGGTCTTTCCGGACCCGCAAGGTCTCACCAGCGAGATAGACCGGCTCATGTGGCATCAGGAGGAGCCTTTCGGTTCTACCAGCATCTATGCCCAGTGGAACGTCTTCAGGTTGGCCAGATCCTACCGGACAAAGGTCGTTCTCGACGGGCAAGGGGCTGATGAGATTCTCGGTGGATATCATCCCTTCTTCGGAGACTTCCTCGCAGAACTCCTTGCAAGCGGCCGATTCGGAGCAACCATGCGACAGGCGCAACACCTCCGTTCAATCCACGGGTACTCCTACATGTGGGTCCTCTCACACCTCGTGGCAGGTCTCATGAGGGCCGAGGCAGCCGGGCTCAGGTCGAGGCCCCCTTTTGCTTGGAGGACGATACCCTGGCTGCTGAATACCACGAAGGTCCCCCCTCCTGTTCCGCTGGAACAGAGATTCGGTGGGAGACACCTTCTCAATCGACTCTACCATCTGCTCACCTCCACGAGTCTCCCTGCACTCCTCCACTATGAGGACAGGAGTTCCATGGCCTATTCCATAGAGGCCCGGGTCCCGTTTCTCGACCATCGCCTGGTGGATTTCATCTTCTCTCTTCCAACCGACCAGATCTTGAGGGACGGGATGACAAAAGTAATCCTGAGGAGGGCTATGAGCGGCATTCTCCCTTCCAGGGTTCGAGACAGGGCGGACAAGCTCGGTTTCGGCACGCCCGAGGAGAACTGGTTTTGTACGAGTCTCAGGGATTGGATCCAAGGGATTATTAGATCCAGGAGCCTCAGGGAAAGGGGATACCTCGATGCCGACCGCGCAGCAAAAGAGTTTGCCCTGCACTGTGCCGGCAAAAAGAACATGAGTTTCACCATCTGGCGATGGATAAACCTCGAGCTGTGGTTCAGGAAATTCATCGATCAGGTACCAGGGGGGCTGGAATGAAAGATCCTGGACTAACGGGTTCCTTCGGGTTTCCATGGGGTCGCCCGCACCGGACGCCGTCCCGAGCGGTCAAATCGCCGCCAAAACAAGGGGAGCGGCCCACTTCAAGACAACTGGTCCTGACTTCGCGTGTATCCGGATTCGTGAACTCCATTCTGGCATCACGCCTCGGGCCTCGGGGCACGGTCGTCCTCATCCTGGCCGGGATAGTGGCGTGCATCTATCTGAACTCCCTGGGCAACGGCTTTGTTGAATGGGACGACCCCGGGCTCATTTTGCGGAACAGGCAGATTCGCAGTCTCGAGTGGTCTAACATAAAGGAGATCTTTTCCGTTAGAAGGGCGAGTACCTATCAGCCCATTCGGGTTCTCAGCTATGCAGTCGACTACCATTTCTGGAAGCTGAATCCTCTGGGGTACCATATCACGAATATTGCCTTCTATCTCCTCACATGTATCCTCGTATTCTTTTTCGCAGAGGAGCTCCTGAAATTCCTTCGAAGGGAGGGGACCCCCCAATCCAACACCCGGATCGCCTTTCTTGCGGCCCTTCTGTTTGCCGTCCATCCCGTACATGTCGAGTCTGTGACGTGGCTTTCCGCGCGGAAAGAGGTCCTGGTCGGTTTCTTCTTCTTTGCGAGTCTATATTGCTATTTGAAAGCCACAGATGCGACGAGAAGGGAAACGAAATCGAGCTTGTACGGCCTTGCTTTCCTCTGTTTTGTAATGGCGGTTTTGTCAAAGCCGGTGGCTGTGGCTCTTCCAGGTATCAT
>JAFDHF010000133.1 GCA_019308905.1 Deltaproteobacteria bacterium | reverse complement strand
CCATAGGAGGAACCTCCATTTCCACTTCTTCATATCAGCTTCCCCTTGCCTCCCAATAACTTACCTCACTACCCTCCAAAATTCTGGGGAAAGTCCTCGTGGAGAATGGATAGAGCGAAAAACCCAAAGTCAATTTCAGTTGTCAACTCCAAGGCCCTCCCTTTGCCCACTTCTCCGGAATGGAGCCCCGGCCTGAAGCAGCCCTCATGGGAAGCAGCAGAAATTTTCTAAGAACCGACAGCACCTCCGGCAATTCCGGAACATCCCCCTCGAGGCCGCTCTTGCGAATGAACGCTTTCCACTGAACCAATTTTACTTCGTCGTTGCCGAACTCATCCGTTAGGGACAGAGGTGGCTCGATGGGGATATCTGTCTTGCGTCTCTTGAAGGTTGCTCTTATTGCCTGAGCAAGCGTGCGCCCATCAAAAGTAAAGTCCCGTGCCATCACATACTGGTCATAAAAATCCTTCATCCGACTGTTGGCAATACCCAACATGACCATGGCCTGAAACTTCTCTGCTACAACCGTCTCGCGCGGACAGGCCAAGACGCGGAGAGGCGGGGAATCCAAAAGTGTGGGATAGGTGACCACCTCGGACTTCGGCGTCACTACGTCACCGAATCCTATGTCGACCTGGACTGGGATACGGGCCTTGCCAAGAGAGGCCATCAGGGCAACGCGTTGCCCCTGGTATTCCTGATCTTCTCGAATCGACGCGACTTTCACCGATTCTGGATCAAAGACGAGACCGTCAAACTCCACCTGGATGGAGCAAACTTCGCGGAACAACTCCGTGATATATTCAGAGGAACTTTCGCCGCGGCCCAACAAGTCCAAGTCAATGGTCGGTCGGTACAGGTGGCCTGTCCACACCAAGAATAGTTGGGCACCTTTGAGGACGAAGTTCCGGGCATGGCTCGACACTGAGAGGCGGTAAAGGAGACGCTCGATCGCATAGCGGGTCCAAATCAGGTTTGGATCTTCACCGCTTTCCCTGATCATGTTTAGGAGCTGCTGGCGAACCGATGCTGCGATGTTCGATGGGCGTCGGGTCATACGAGTGCTTCCATGTAGGGCCGCATTATTTTTGTTACTCGACAAACCTTTGCATATCGCCACACTTCGTCGGGGGTGCACCGGCGCTCGCGCAGTACGTGGCGTAGCGCTTCGAGTGCCACGTCCAGCCCGATCTTGTTTCTGTACTTGAAACAATCTGCCACTGTTTTAGCAGGACTGTAAATCTTGACTCGTATGCTCTCCACGACATGCTCCTCTACACCCTCGGTCAGGGCTTTTCCGGAGAAACGAACGATCCGCATCTTGGGATTTTCGACTCTCGGACGAGCGGCTCTTCGGTCAAGGGCTATCCATACTTCGTGGGGAAGCTGAGTACCAATTTCGTGGAAACGAAGAGCAGAAAGCAGGCATATCACGCCCTTGGGGACGGCTTTGGCAGCCTGTACCAGACCGTGATGCGCCGTCACATCGGCGTCCGGCAGGCTGTAAAGCCCGCGGCCCACCCGTACGAGCCTTCCTTCCGCGCGCAGTTGCCGGAGATACTCATGGTGAATCCCACGGGAACGTATCTCCGCCGCGCTCACAATGCTCACATCCCGGACGAGTTGCATTATTTCCTCTTTTTCATCTTGACTCTTCATATGCGAAAGTATAGTCAGTTTTCAATATATGTCAATACCTTTACAAACCATCTGGTACGCCGAGGCACTCCATCTGCGCATCTATCTACCTTTTCCTACAAGTGCTGAGGATTCGGCACAATCTCCGGCCCAGCAAACGATCGACGATAGGGGACGCCTATGATTTCATGTTTTACTTCCTGTCAATTCTCTCAGTAGTGTGGACGGATGCCAAAAAGAACGAGATTGGATGCTGCCGGTGCCATCCGTTGCATCGTCATCCGTCATCTCTAATCATGTTCATTGGCTCTGTCCTGGATCGTGGGAAGGATCCCCAGACTGTCTCAAATCATGAAGCCTGCTTTGCCTCTGGACCAATCGTGAACTGGGAATGAGCATGGTTGGGTTGTCACGTCGCCTGAAGATTTCCCAGTCAGCCCTGAGTAGGGCATCGTTGAGGGGTGAAAAAATTGCTGTTCAAAGTAACCTCCGCCTACCAACCATGGCTCACAAGGTTTTGCATAAAATCATAGGCGTCCCCTAACCTCGCGCGGTTAAACCGCGTCGGCTGAAGCGTCTTGTTCGCTGACCTTTTGACCTATCTCATAAAGAAAGTCAGGTGAAAAGTCAGCGTTGTTTGGCCACACGACAGTATCTATATCCTTATCCACGCGAAATGACTTGAAGAAATCTAGCTGCTTCAAGGGTTCAAAGATAGGGCCGTCTAGATGTGGTTTCAAATCAACCACCTTGGTCTCTCCGTTATCAAACCGGATCTTTAGTTTATACCCCCCAACATATGTCGCCTCGATCACCCATCGCATGATTATCCTCCTAATCGAGAGGTTCAATTTCTTCCAGAGGCTCGTTCCGCTGCGCCCTCTCCCAGTTAGCTATAAGTTCATCCCTATGCTGAAATGCCCATTCAAGCACCAAAGAAGTTGCCCGCCTAGGGAACTCTCCTTCTATCATCCTTAATTCTTCAATGGAAAAGGCGGCTCTTTTACCACCACGGATCGGGGACGCCTATGATTTCATGCTTTACTTCCTGTCGATTCTCTCAGCACCGTGGACGCATGCCAAAAAGAAACGAGATTGGATGCTGCCGGTGCCATCCATTGCATCGTCATCCGTCATCCCTAATCATGTTCATTGGATCCGTCCTGGGTCGTGGCAAGGATCCCCAGGCTGTCTCAAATCCTGAAGTCTGCTTTGCTACCGGGCCAATCGTGAACTGGGAATGAGCATGGTTGAGTTATCACGTCGCCTGAAGATTTCCCAGCCAGCGCTGAGTAGGGCATCGTTGAGGGCTGAAAAAATTGCTGTTTAAAGTAACTTCCGTCTATCAAGCATGGCTCACAAGGTTT
>JAFDHF010000132.1 GCA_019308905.1 Deltaproteobacteria bacterium | reverse complement strand
TCTTCTTGAAGCCTGCAACGGCTTTTCCGCGGCTCCGTGACTTTTCCACCCCCGTTGACCTCGATCCTTCGCCACCGCCCCTGCCTTCGGCAATGCGCTTTAACGAGTCGTATTTATGAAACAGACCCGAATAAGACTCAAGGCGAGACTTGACCACTTGCCTCAGGACACTGTGAAGGGACGAATCCTTGGCTCGTGCCATAGCCGGCGCGATGGAACCGTCTGCGATCCCTCCGCAACCGATGATCCCGTAACGAATCGTCATTGTTCATCCTCCCTGGAAAGGCTTGCAGGCCTGCCGCGATATTAGCAAAACCGACAAGGGCGGTCAATTCGATCGAGGACTCCTCCGCTGCCTGGCTGGAGAGAGACACCCGTCTTCTTGAAGCCTGCAACGGCTTTTCCGCGGCTCCGTGACTTTTCCACCCCCGTTGACCTCGATCCTTCGCCACCGCCCCTGGCTTCGGCAATGCGCTTTAACGAGTCGTATTTATGAAACAGACCCGAATAAGACTCAAGGCGAGACTTGACCACTTGTCTACTGTCCGACTCTAGACTTTTTCCTGTATCGCCCGTGCGCATCCAAGGCTCTCAGGGCCGAAAGAACCATCCTGGGCACAACAGGAATCGGCTCGTTGTGAATCGTTTCCCCTTCAGCGCAAGCGGCCTCAGATACCTCCATCAGTTCCTCGTCCGACACACCTTTCAGCCCGATGTCGGCAAGGGTTGTCGGGAGACCCATGGCTTCGCAGAAGGAGAAAACCTCATCGATTATGTTTTTGGGTTTGTCGGTGAGTATCAGGGAGGCCAATACCCCGATCGTGACCTTTTCACCGTGGTAGGAACCGTGCGTCCCCTCCAACACCGTCAGGCCGTTATGAATCGCGTGGGCAGCCGCCAGTCCCCCGCTCTCAAAACCCAGGCCGCTCAGCAGGGTATTCGCCTCCACGATATGGTCCAGCGCAGGCGTGACCACGTGCGCTTCACAGGCGAGCTTCGCAGCCACACCGTGCTCGAGCAGCGTCTCATAACAGAGACGTGCCAGGGCGTAAGAGGTCATCGTGCCTACCCCCCCTGCCGTATTTTTCGCGTGCTTCGCTCGGCACGACTCTGCCTCGAACCGTGTTGCCAGGGCATCGCCCATGCCTGACACCAAGAACCTGACCGGGGCGGATGCTATGATCCCCGTGTCGACCAGCACCAGATCGGGGTTCTTCGGGAGGAACAGATAGCGCTTGAACCCGCCCGAGGGTGTATAGATAACCGAAATGGCACTGCAGGGTGCGTCGGTCGATGCAATCGTGGGAACGACCACGACCGGCCTCTTGACTTCATCGGCAACGGCTTTGGCCGTATCGAGTGTCTTTCCTCCACCCACCCCTGCTATCACCTCACATGCGGTTTGTTTCGATATTTCCGACAGTCGTGCTATCTCCTCTTCGGTGCATTCCCCACCGAACTCGGCTACTCTCGTATCTATGGCCTCCTCGATCGATCCCAGAAAGCCCGGCAGCAAGCCGGCACTCACTACAGGGCCGCTGACGACAAGCGCCCTCCTGCCGAATCTGGTCATTTCCGATCCCAAGGACTCAATCGCCCCATGGCCTTGAACATACCTACCAGGAAAGACGGTTGTACCAAGCATTACCATACCCCCGAACGCGCTCCTCTCCCCCCATTAGCATTGGTAAATCTCCCCGGAGGGCTCCCCCTCGGCCTTAGCGAAAGGCCTGACCACTCTCCCACTGCTTCCGAGACCTCCTCACAAAAGCCAGCTTTCCATCGCTACTGGTATCCGAAAGGGCCTCATATGTCAAGCATGGGGATAGGCGACTTGTGAGGGAAACATTATCCGCACCCGAACCTGGAGATCGACAGCCGGCGCCACTACCGAGTCCTCGGGCGGTGATGTGGCAGTCCACCCTGGTGGCCTCGTCGCCGAGTGGGCGAGCTCCTGGACCCGTTGGAGGTCCTTGGTCTTCTGATAGAGAGGGGTGCAGAACGGACGATGGGCGCGGTTTATGAAATCGATTGATAGGCCGTCAAATGCAGGCGCTCTTCTCAGGACTTCAGCGTGACCGGCTGCCAAAAACCTCCTTGAGGATCTCGGTCACCCGTGCCGCCGGGTCTTGCCGGATCTTTCTCTCTTCCTCGGCAACCATGAAAAAGAGACCATCAAGGGCCTTATTTGTAACGTAATCGTCCAGGTCAAAGCCTATCCTATCCCCATAGGGAATGGTTCGCATCTTTGCATCCAGTTTCTGGTATGAACGGGTCGCACCGACCTCGGACATTGCCCTGTGGGTGATCGGCTTGAAAAGCCCATAGAGTCGGTCCCGGGTCTTCTCCTCGAAATAGAGGGTTGCCTCATTGTCCCGGCCGTGGAGTATTTCCCGTGCATCGGCGATGGTCATCTGTTTGATTGCGCTAATGAACAAGGACTTGGCCTCGGGCGCGGCGCGCTCGGCTGCCCGGTTCATGCTCAGTTCGAAGGCATCCAGTTCAGATCCGAATCCCACGAACCGGAGGACCTTTTCAACCTTCTGGACTTTGTCTGGCAGGGGTATGCGGATATTGGGATTCTTGTAATACCCATTCAACCGGGAGACCGTCCCGACCGCATGTGCCGTGCCGATCCGAAGGGCCTCTTTAAGCCCGGCGACGATCTTGCTATCGGAGAGCTCGCCGCCTTTTATGGCGGTTTGGATGCCCTTGAGGATGTCCATGAGGCCGGCCTCGGCAGGGCGGGGCTCGATGGCCGTGAGGCCTATCAAGAGAAGAGCCGCAAGAGATACAACCGACACAACCGATTTCACGATTTCTCTCCTTTTCCCTCTTAAGTGCTGGCATCAGGCTTTGATTTTGACTTCTGGCCTTTCCCAGGGAGACAAAGAGCGTCAGGCCTTGCGCTCTGCCTCTTGCCCAAATAGCCATCTACCCAGTAACCTGCGATTCCCAAGACTGAGAAGCCAATACCATCTATTTGACGGACACCTGCCCTGATACTGCTCTAGTATCTGATTTCTGCTAAGTAGCTGCATTCTACCATAATCCCATTGATACCATAGATAGCATTCGCCGTGTCTCCTCATGGCATCATATCACTGACAGGAGCAGTTGCCGTGATGGAACGCCAGCCAGACTATCAGTATAGACCCATTGTGATCGGTTTCAACC
>JAFDHF010000131.1 GCA_019308905.1 Deltaproteobacteria bacterium | reverse complement strand
AAAAGTCAAGCCCCGCTGCCAATACGAATCTGCTCGGTAATTATTCGGAAGAAAAAAGATTATAAAATTGAAAATTTAGGCGTGTTTGAAATTTCAGTTGCGGAACCGCTGCTCCACGCCAGTTTTGCTTGACAGAGCTTATTATTCGTGTTATTTTTGGCGCCGCTCAGTCTAGGGATGGAAGACAGCCTATGCGCTGATAGTCTCTTGGAACCTCTGTAGAGGGGAGTTGCCAGGCATTGAATAGATTTGTCGATTAGGGATTACAGCAGCGATGGAAACGATCAAGAGAAGCAACGTGATCTACCAATTCGGTCCCCACAGTCACCCTGTTGTTGAGGTGGACTCAGGAGCAATCGTCCTTGTAGAAACTGACGATTGTTTTGGCAGCCAGATAAAAAGTGAGAAAGATCTGGTCACTTCAGTCGATTTTTCGAGGGTTAATCCCGCAACAGGTCCTATCGGGATCAGAGGAGCTTCCCCTGGAGACGTCCTCACCGTAGAAATCCTGGAAATCGATGTCGGTGAAAAGGGTTTTATGGTGGGAATTCCCAACGAAGGAGCCTTTGGCCATCTTATCGAAAAGCCTGTCACTAAGGAAATCGCCGTTCGAAACGGTAAATTCCGATTCTCCGATACTCTCTTGTTCCCTGTCAACCCGATGGTTGGAGTGATTGGCGTCTGTCCCTCTGACCGAGTGGTTCCATGCGGTGAAATTGGCGACCACGGCGGGAACATGGACGCAAAAGTCATCCGTGAAGGTGCAAAGATCCATTTTCTTGTGCGAGTGGAAGGTGCAATGCTGGCCTTGGGAGATGTCCACGCCGGGATGGGAGACGGCGAGGCAGTTATCTGTGGGATTGAGACAACCGCCGAGGTGAAGGTGAAGCTGAATCTAACCAAGTCTCCGAGAATCGAGCCCCAAAGGCCTATTGTGGAACTGGACGACAAATTCATAACGATTGGTCACGGCTCTTCTTTGGATGAAGCAGCTTCAACCGCCCTCAACGATATGGCGAAACTCATGCGTGAGATCACTGATATGGACTATCCCGAAATCGCCATGCTCATTAGTGCCGTCGGGGATCTCAGGGTGTGCCAGATCGTTGACCCGCAAAAAACTGCCAGAGTGGAAATGCCCAAATCTTCTTTGGGAAATCCCGATAGAATCGTTTTTTGAGGGCAGAGGGGAACGTGATGGGACTGTTGTTCGGAAAAGAAGTCTACCTGAATCGTATGGATAAATGTCGGCTCGTTTGCAGCGACAGGGGGTTGGATGGTCTGGTAGTTTTCGGCAAGGAGCCCGACCGCCTTGGAGACATAAAATATCTCACTCATTACCATCCCTGGCTCGGCGGGACTCCAACTCTTTACGAACAGAGGGGTAGAGGGAATGGAGCACTGATCCTCCCGCTTGAGGGTGAACCTGTCCTTGTTGCCTCCTCTCACTATTACGGTGAAGTGGCAATAGATGATGTAAGGGTCGGGGTCAACTTGACGAAGAAGGTCTGCGATGTTCTCCAAGAGATGGGTCTTGAACAGTCTCGGCTCGGACTGGTCGGGGGAGATGCGCTTTACGTGGTTCTTTACCAGGATTTGCTGAGCTGGGCGCCGAGGGTCCAGTGGACTCTTTCAGATGACATCGTGCGCAGCATTAGGGCCGTGAAAAGCCCGGAGGAGTTGGCGATTCTGAGGGAAGGATGCAGGAAGGCCTGTGCCGTGGCCGAGATCGTCTGTTCCGCAGCGGAGCCTGGTGTCACGGAACGGGAGCTGGCTTTGCTGGTGATGAGTGAATTGGCCAAGTTGGGAGTATCCGAGCCTTTTGCCACATGCCAGTCCGGAGTCGAGAGGTCCGGCGAACCCCTTGCGCGTCCGATGTATACGGACCGTGTTATCGAAGACGGAGACATGTTTCACATTGAAATCTGTGGAGTGTACAATCACTACCTTGTGGATATTTGCCGGGCGGGCGTGGCCGGCAAGGCATCTAAGAAGCAGATAGAAATCCTGGGAACCGTTCTTGAGATGGGGCAAGCTATCGCTCGCAAGGCCGCACCAGGAGTGAGAGCAGAAGAGCTTCAGACTGCGGCGGGCGAGATTGCTGTGGCAAAAGGGTACGGGCGTTTTCATACGGAAACATACGGAGGCCCAGGTAGTTATGTGGGGCACGGGATGGGGTTTGGTTACGACGACATTCCGGTTCTGGCCAAGGGGGATAAGACCGTCTTGAGGGAAGGCATGGTTCTGGCAGTGGAACCGGGCCTTTACAGGACGAGTGTCGGGGGTGCGAGGATCGAGAGGAACATTGTCATCACAGATAAAGGATCGGAGTATTTGGGCTCTCTTGGGGGAAATTGGTGGTAGGAGCACAAGAATGACTAGCGAATCGGGGGGCCGTGGTTCGACGTCTGATAGAGCTCAGGGGTCAGAGATTGTCTTGGAGAGACTTTCCAAGGCATACACCGACGTGGTTGCCGTCGATGATGTTTCGTTTCGTGTGGAGAGGGGGAAGTTCTTGACTTTGCTCGGACCGAGCGGTTCAGGTAAAACTACGACTTTGATGATGGTGGCCGGGTTCGAAGCTCCGGATGCGGGCAGCATTTATATTGATGGGATGGACGTAACAGCGATTCCACCGCATCAGAGGGGGCTTGGTATGGTTTTCCAAAACTACGCCCTCTTCCCGCACATGAACGTTTTCGAAAATGTAGCATTCCCTTTAAGAATGCGCAAAGCCAAGAAATCCATAATAAGCGAACGAGTGAGGTATGCTCTGGAAATAGTGAAGCTCGAGGGCGTTGAGAGTCGGCGTCCGAATCAGTTAAGTGGCGGACAGCAACAGCGCGTGGCCATAGCGCGGTGTCTTGCCTTCAATCCGAGGATACTCTTGCTTGATGAACCCCTCGGAGCCCTTGATAAGAAACTTCGTGAGCACATGCAGATCGAGATCAAACACCTTCAGGAGAAGCTCGGAATTACAGTGATCTACGTCACTCACGATCAAGAAGAAGCGCTGGTCATGTCAGACTCGATCGTTGTGATGAACAACGGAAAAGTTGAACAAATCGGATCGCCTGATGAAATCTATGATTCTCCGGCAAATGCCTTCGTGGCAGAATTCATAGGCAAGACGAATTTCATGTCGGGGGTCCTTCATCGAGATTCGGCTGCTGCGACGGTTTTGGTGAAGGATCTCTGTAAACCTATTGTTCTTTCGAACGTTAGCGAAGATCTGCCTGACAGATCTGAAGTTCGTTTGTTCATTCGGCCCGAGAGGATTTCTATTGTCAGGGAAGAACATCCCCATGTGAATGTGTTGCCCGGTACCATAGATGGAAGGATTTTTGTTGGTGATACAATAACCTATGCGATTAGGATATCCTCTGAGATCATCCTTTCGATGAAAGTTTCAAACACTCATGAAACGCCAAAGTATGCAAAGGGGGATAAAGTAAACGTCTCGTTTCGGGCAGAGG
>JAFDHF010000130.1 GCA_019308905.1 Deltaproteobacteria bacterium | reverse complement strand
CACAGTCTGAAGGTGGAGAGGTTCTTGAAATACGTCGAGTCCGTGGCCGAGGGCCATGATCTCGTCATGTCGCGGGATTGCGGGCCTCTGAAGCGGATGCTTTGTTCCGGAATCGCCGAAGCTTCGGATCAGTCTGCCGTCAGGATCGAAGACGGCTATGCGGTGATTGTTGCCGTCGACCACGAATATCGTACCATCTTTGTCTATCTCAATGTCCCTGGGACCATCGAGTGTTCCTCTGGACCCAAGGCAGGCCGGCGTGGCGCGCCGGATAAGAATCTGTCCGTGGCTGACTTGACATCCCCTGATAGCTAGGCCTGTAGAATCGTCTTTTTCTCGTGCGGCGGGTCTCGTGACCAGAGAGGCGGTGCTTTGGCAAGGATGACATGCTCTGCCAGTGAGTTTTCTGGCCTCTCGGAAGGTTGCCACGAATCCAAAGGGGGTCCTGCCTTGTGGGCCGCAGGGGAACAGGTGAGGTGACACGCGTGGGGATCATCCACGTCCCTGCATCAAAGGGTCGAAGGCCTGCGCGTCTCCAAGAGAGCAAGGAGCCCCTCCATGGCCTTTTTTGAGTCAAGGACCCCTTTCGTGATGTGCTCGGAACCGTCGATCTCCCCGATCAAGGCCTTCCGGTAGCCCACCTCTGCAAGAGCGGAAAGAAAGCGATCCCAGTTGATATTTCCTGAGAAGGGAGGGATATGATCTCTCTGACCGTCGAAGTCATGGATGTGGGTGGCGACAAGATGGTTACCCAACTCCATAACCATGGAGGCCGGAGAGGAGCCGACCCTCTGGCTGTGCCCGGTATCAAGGCAAGCGCCGATATGATCGGGGTCACTATCCTCTATTATCTCGACGAGGTCTTTGCCCCTTGAGCCGTAGGGATTCTGCCAGCCGTTCTCAACCGCGATTACGCAACCCAGGTCAGAGGCCTTCCGAGCCAGCACCCGGAGCGAATCGGCCATCCTCTTTGGCGTTTCTCGCCCTGATGGGAAGGTCGGTTGTGGAGGGCCTACATGGACGATGAGGCAGTGGGAACCGAGTGCGGAGCAAATCCTCAGCATCGTTTCGGTTCTCTCGAGGGCGAGCATTCTTCTGTGGGGGTCCGGGTCGGATAAGCTGAAGTCAGCGGAGTGGATCTGTACCGGGTCTACGCCAAGGGACGACGAGATTTCACGAATCTCCTTCGTTGGTATGTCCCTTTCCCTGAGTCCCCAAGCGTCCCTGCTTTGGAGATACCTCCCCTTGAGCCGGCCGTTGGAAGACGACATTATCAGGTTGAAGATGGCGTATTCGATCCTAGTTATGCCCAGATCGACGAGTCGGGGCAAGGCCGTCTGGAGAGGCATGCGGGGAAGTATGCAAGTGGAAAGCCCGAATTTCACACCGGCAGATTCCCGTCAGAGATTGAAAAACGATGCGGGTCTCGTGTGGGTGATGCTGCCATTGAGAGGCATCGCCTTTTCTCGAGCGGGCTTGCCTGTTTGAATGTGGGTGGGCCTGCCGGGATTTGAACCCGGGTGTGCACCTCCGCAGGGTGCTGTGCTAACAGGCTTTCAGCGGATCCAGGCTACACTACAGGCCCCGGGGGACGGTTATCTGCGCGTTTATCAATGGTCCGATTTGACGGACAAGCTCGAGAGGATCCACCTCTTTGGAGCATTGCACCTCGCTCTCCAGGAGGCCGAGCCTCCGAATCCTCACGATCTTGGGTGAGTTCCCGGTTCTCTGAAGGGCGTTTTTAATCTTTCTCCTGGTCTCGCCGCAGACGTAGAACCTGTGCCTTCCCCTTCCCAGGTGTCTTGCCTGGGCGTTGGTGAGCCTGGCCTCTATCTCCTCTTTCTCCCTATCTATCTTGAGTATCCGGATGTCGAGGGGAAGGTAGTCCGTGAGCCCAAGGGATTTGGAGAGCCTTCGAACGGAGATGCTTCCCTTCACACCCATTTGCTTCCTCAGGGCGAAGGAGGGCAAAAGGGCATCTATGGGACGGCCCTCCCCATCCAGAACCCCTATGTCAACGTAGACCCCGTAGCCGATCCTGCCCAGATCGGTGATCTTCCCGCGCCTTATGTCGCCCTCCCCGATCTCTCGGAGCGTGCATGTTCTTCCGTACTGTGACTCGAGGTATTTCTCCGCGGCCTCCTCGTCAGGTCCCTCCAAGGTTATTTTGGCCCACTGCCTCGTCGTCGTGGACACGGAGGTCACGCGGGCATCTATCTCCAGGAGGTCGTCCAGTATCTTCATTAGGCTCCTCTTGGCGTCGCGGTGGTTGCGATATATCTTCTCAAGTATCGTGATCTCTCTCATTCCCTCTTCCCGCCAAGCGTTGTATCTCCTCGGACAGCTTAACGATTCGCTTCACCACCGGGCTGTCCGGGCCGAATCTCCTCTCAAAGGCCCTTCGACTCTCCTCCACCGTTAGAACACCGTTCCAGACCAGGTTGTCGGCATGGGCTATGATCTTCTCCTCCAAGGTTTCCGGTAAGAAATCCCTTTCTGGTAGTCCGGCCTCTGCGGCATCCCTCGCTGGTATGCCGCCTCCGATATGTCTTTCACAGATCCTGGCCAGAGCCTCGCGGTCCTTCTCGTCGAAGAGCTCCGCGAAGACCGGGCTTTCCCTGACGATTCGGCCCCCGATGACCCCGTGGTCGAGACCATGCGTCTGGCTTCTCCCCACATCGTGAAGGAGGGCACCGAGGGTAACGAGTTCTAGGTCGATGGTCGCCCCGTTGTTGGATATGTCACCGGCGATTCTCCGGGCCGTCTTCTCGACCTTGATGACATGTCCTATGACGGGGGGAGGGGTGCCCAGCTGGCGGAGAAGGGCAAGTACCTCTGCCTTGGAAGGTCTCATTCGAGCTCTCCGCCCGAACTCATCTCCAGCTCCTTGATCCTGGCCCTCAGGCTCTCTATGATGGTGGAGTTGTCATGGTGTTCCAGCATCGACCCGCAGTTGGGGCATTTGAAACCGTTGTCCGCCGCCACCTCGAAGGTGAAGCGTGAGCAGTTTCCCGTCTTGCATACGAAGAAGATGTTGTTTTCCTCGTATTCGAGTCTGGACCTCAGTACCTGAAGGTCCCTCTGCTTCTGGGTGTGAAGGATCTTGGTTCGCCCCTCCGAATCCATCCTCCAATGGTAGACGAACCAGCCCGTCTTGGGGTCCCTGGACCTTCTGTAGAAGGCAAGCCTGTAGTCATAGAGTCGGTACAGGGAGCTCCTCACATCGTTTATCCTGAAGCCGGTTATCTTAGAAATCTCCTCATCGGTCAGCTCCCTGGCGGAGATCGTGTCGGCAACCGCCAAAGCCTCATCGCCGATGTTTGCCCGAATGTATTCCCCGAGATCCCTTTCCAAGGTACAAGCCCTCGGCAAGCCTTTTTTGCACTTGCCTTGTGTTGGGCGCCAAAAATATTTAAATGTTGCCAAGAAGGCTTTTTAGGACGAAATAACGCTCCATGAAGCTTATTTCGGCTTGTACGGGGTG
>JAFDHF010000129.1 GCA_019308905.1 Deltaproteobacteria bacterium | reverse complement strand
GTTCCTCCCCCCTTCACACTCCGGTTTGCCCGCTGGCGGCTCCGGGCAGTCACCGCCAGCATGAGCGACTATAGGCCGTTTTGGTTTTCCTGTCAAGGAGACTCCGCTCCTGCTCTTGCCGACGGATTTTTCGAGGGCGACTCTTCTTCCAGTGGACCTTGACTGAAGCTCCAGTACGTCATGGCTGGAGTTCCCTCACCTTTGGGAAACATCTTGTCCTATGGCTCGCGAGATACTTGACATCAGGGGCGGGGTTGAATAGTATGCCTCTTGTCGCGTCCTACCGTGGCATTTATGAGACGATTCTGCGCGGTTCTGAGGGAGAGAAGGAGGGCGAGGAGAGATGTCCCATCTGTTTCAGCAGCACACGGTTGAACTTCAGGAGAGGATGGTCGAGGCAGGCATGGACTTTGCCCTGGTGATGGACCCGGACACGGTCTACTATCTTTCGGGTTTCTGCGGATACCTGGGCATGGATTTCGGTCGGCCTACCATGATCATTGTTCCCCGTTCTGGGGGATGTACGCTGATCACCCCGGAGATGGAGTCGGCCATGGCCCGGGCCATGACGTGGATCGAGGACATCCGGCCATGGATGGACGGTGTTGGAGGGGAATGGGTTGCTCCCTTGCGGGAGATTCTGGCCCGGTCCAGAAACTCCACGGTCGGGATCGAACGGTTCAAGATCCACCCTGTCGTTTCTGAGTGCTTGCGCAGTGAGGTTCGGGGCGTGAGTCTTGCGGATGTTTCCGAAATCCTGGCGGAGATGCGCATGGTGAAGGCTCCCGAGGAGATCGCCATCATGCAGCAGGCGGGGCAGGTGGCGGTGGCCATGTGTCAAGCCGGCGTGGAAGCCATCGCAGATGGCGTTCCCGAGTACGAGGTGGCCCTGGCGGTGATCGCCGGAGGGACTCGAAAGGCAGCGGAGTTTCTCAGCGACGAGGGGCCTGACCGGCTTTTTTCTCCGACCATCCATAATCTCCAGATACTCCAGTCCGGTCCTGATCTCTCCATGGTTCACCGGCGCTCGACTGTCAGGCGGATCCGAAGGGGAGATCCGGTCTATATGTGTTTTTGTGGGATTGCGAATTTCAAGCAGTTCAAGCTCGGCTTCGACCGGCAGTACTTTGTGGGCGAAGTCACGGACGAGCATGCAAGGATATACGAGACAGCTCTCAAGGCACAGGCTGCTGCCCTGGAGATGATCCGTCCCGGTGTGGTGGCCGAGGATGTCCACAGGGCCTCTCTGGAGGTTTATCGGGAAGCGGGGTTTGGGATCTGCTACAGAACAGGAAGGGGAGTCGGGTATTCCTTCCTGGAAAGACCCGAGTTGAAGGAAGGCGATAAGACACGGCTCCGTGCCGGCATGACCCTTGCGGTTGACGGAGGGATCACGATTCCTGGCGAGTTCGGTGCCCGCGTGGGGGATTCCATACTTGTGACGGAGGGTGGATTCGAATATCTCACACCCTATCCCAAGGATCTCCGAGTACTGTAAGGTATCTGCAGGGGAAGCCGGGTCTTGGGGATAAGGTTTTACCGGCATTTGAGAGAACTGGGCGGAAAGCGCGAGTGGGCACGAATAGGAGAAGAAACCGGATGCTGCCGTGCTTGCCAGGGGTATGATCACGTGAGAAAGGAGGAATCTCAAGCCATGGAGAAGCCCATGCCGGTACAGGGAGTTTCCGCGTTGGAGATCGCGTATGACAGGGGTCGCCACTGGCGTGCCAGGATCGGTTTCGTCCTTCTCGCCACCGAACAGACCGTTGAGGAGGATATGTTCCACTTGGCTCCCCCTGGTGTGGGCGTCCACTTCACTAGGGTCCGCATACCGGACGCGATCACCGTCGAAACTCTGGGAGCAGTAAGAGCAGAGCTTGCCGATGCGGCGGCCCGGATCCTTCCTGACGGCAATATGGATGTTCTCTGCTACGCCTGCACTTCCGGGAGCATAGTAATCGGGGAGGAACGCGTAATGGCCGAGCTTTCCCGCGGTGCTCCCTCGGCACGGGTGACTACCCTGGTCACGGGGGTAATCCGGGCCCTCCGGACCCTGGGGGCCAAGCGGCTTGTCGTGGGAACGCCATACCTGGACGAAATCAACGTATTGGAACGCCGTTATCTCGAAGCCAGAGGGTTTGAGATCCTCGACATTCAGGGGATGAACATCCTAAAGGATACGGACATGGTCCGTGTTGCCCCGCGGTTCATCATGGAATTCGCCAGGAGTCTAGACCGACCCGATGCGGAAGCGATCTTTGTGAGTTGCGGTGCCTTACGGACCCTCGACATTGTGGATGCCCTTGAGCAGAAAGTGGGAAAGCCCGTGGTGGCGAGTAATCAGGCCATGTTTTGGGACACACTCCGTCTGGCCGGTGTCGAGGATAGAATCGAAGGCTATGGTCAGCTCCTGCGCTCCTATTGAGTTTCTCCCGCCCACCAGAAAGAGCAGAAACACGGGTAAACCCCTTCTCCCGTCAAAGGGCAGACCGCCGCTAGAGCCGTAGAAAAGGTCCACTGCTGTGACGTTCCTTCCGGTCTTGAGTGGGAGACCTTGTTTACTCTCCGGCCCGAGGGAATCTTAGGAGTGACTAAGGAACCCATTTTGAAGTTAACAATATAGAAAATGTTACCGGAATTTTACGAAAAAAACAAAAAAACGGGTCATTTTTGCTTGACAGGCAGCGCTCCGTATGCTAATAGTTGAATGGAGTTCCCGCTGGAGGCCCCTTGGCCGGGGTCTCAGGGCGTGGGAATGAGGGGTATGGCGTCTGGGGGCCGGAGACGCAGGGAGGAGTGGAGAAGGCCGCTATGGCACAATCTGAAAAACCCATAGATGACCTGGACAAGAGGATCATCCTCGAACTCCAGGAGGACGCGCGGAGACCTTATAGGGAAATTGCAAAGAAACTGGGCGTTTCCGAGGGGACCATACGAAATCGAGTGACCAGGTTGATTGAAAAAGGTATTCTGAAGCTACAGGCCAGAGTCGATCCATTTGCCTTTCCCCACAAAATATCCGCAATCGTAGGGGTGACCCTCGGAGAAAAGAGGCATCCCGAAGAGAAGATGAAAGAGATCGAGAAGATCCCCTGTGTCACCAGTGTCTGGAATGTCACTGGTCGATACGACCTCTTTTTTGAGGTTATGGTCGATTCCCTGCAAGAGCTGAATGATGTCCTGTTCAGGATAGATCTTTACAATGCCAGGGGTATATCCAAGACCGAGACCTTTGTGACCCTTTCGTCGAATACCAAGTATTTCAAGTTATCGTGACCACGGAGAGGGGCTAAGGATGCATCCGGTCATCCCGGCCTTGTCGGCTTCTTCAAACAACGGAAGGGCTGGATGGCGCGCCACGGTCAAGGGCCACAGGGCACAGGCGCTGAGGAGGCGGCAATCCTCGCACTCAGGGGATCAAGTTGAATCAAGAGGAGGACGGAGATGAGGGTGAATCTAGTGGAGCAGCGGGGGCCTGTGTTTGGGGTATTGACCGAGGGGCAGATTGAGGCGATATACGGGGCGGCCTTGGAGGTATTGGAGAG
>JAFDHF010000128.1 GCA_019308905.1 Deltaproteobacteria bacterium | reverse complement strand
CGGCCGCACCAACGGCATGGGAGAGTGAGCTCAGCTTTTCGGTCAATCCTGGCGGGCTCCACATCATAGGGTGAGCCTCCGACCCCATCCATATCGTCAGAATGCCCTCAATTTCCCTCAGTTGCTTAAGAATTCTGTCCGCCTCAACCCGGGACTCCTCAGGCAGCTCAGCCCGACGCCCCTCAACCTGGGCTCGAATTTCTCTGATTCTCATCACCGTGTCAGCTACTTCTCTAAACCGATCCCGGATGTCAATCATGAGATCAAACTGGGCCCTAAGATCGGCATCGCTGGCCTTTGCTCTCGAATTTTTCTGAATCTTGAAAGGCTGCTGGTAAGTCTGGCCGTTCACCGTGAGCCGGGCGATGTATTGTCCAGGAGGAGCAACCGGTGGTGAAGGCGCTGAGTAATCGATGCTCAGAA
Organism: Deltaproteobacteria bacterium; assembly: GCA_019308905.1. Taxonomy (NCBI): domain Bacteria; kingdom Pseudomonadati; phylum Myxococcota; class Myxococcia; species Deltaproteobacteria bacterium. The sequence goes on along the minus strand of JAFDHF010000128.1, from coordinate 3,193 downwards.
AACCTTTCAAGGCACCAGCGGCCGGGGGCATCTGGGCCCTCGGATATCGCATATCCCAGAAGAAACGGTTCATGCCTGCCCTAGTGGGGGGCTTGGGACCTTCTGGTGACCGGCTGTAAAACTGCTGGATGATATCGCCATCGGCCTCCATGAGCGTGAGTGTTACTTCACTGCTGCGTGCCTCAGCCAGGTAATATTCAATCATCACTCCTCGGGGGGGATTCCTCGCTTCTTCTGGAGACCCAGAGTATCCTCCTCCCCCCCATGGTTGACGCAGGGCAGGAACTATTTTAAATAGATGCACCGGGGCCAAGACAACTTCGGGCGTGATCTGACGTAGGGATGAGATGTTGTCCATGATCCAGAAGCCCCGCCCATGGGTTGCCACCACCAGGTCGTTATCTTTCACGACCATCTGCATGACGATCACAGGTGGCAGGTTGCGTTGTAAGGACAACCAAGATTCACCGGCGTTGAATGAAACGTACACGCCGGTTTCAGTTCCCGCGTAGAGAAGACCTGGGCGAACCGGATCTTCCCGGATGACCCACGAGTAATCGTTTTCCCGAATCCCGTTCGTGATCCGCTGCCAGGTGTTTCCGTAGTCGGTGGTTTTGTAGAGATACGGCGTGCGATCGCTCACCCTGTGCCGTTCTCCAGAGATATAGACCGTCCCCGGTCGGTGAGGAGACACGTCTATGGCTGTGATCGTGGTCCACTCTAAGAGATCTGGAGGAGAGACATCCTGCCAACTGCTGCCACCATCTGTCGATACCTGAATGGTACTGTCATCAGTGCCCACCCAGAGCTCACCCTTTTTGAGAGGGGATTCAGCCAGGGTCCGGATGAGACTTACGTGAAAAAGCGAGGATGCATTGGAACTGATGGGTCCCCCGGATATTTCGCCCATAACATCCTGGCGGTTCCGCGTGAGGTCAGGACTGATCTGCTCCCAGGATTGGCCTTCGTCCTTGGATCGGAAGACGTACTGGGCAGCGGTGTAGAGCAGGCCGGGATCGTGCGGCGAGAGGAGCACCGGGAACGAGTAGTAGAAACGGTACTTCACATCTTTGACGGGCGTTCCGAACACCCACTCAGGCCAAACGCTGATGTGTGGAGCCTGTCCGTTTTCCCGGTCAAAACGGACCATCCTGGACCTATCACAGGCATAGACTACGCTGCCATCGGGCTTGACCGCCGTCTGCCCGCCCTCGCCGGCTGGAATGATAAGGTAATGATTCCATCCGATGGTCTGTGCGTCGGTTCGACTTGGAATCGCGATGTGGCTGTTGTCGTTCTGAGCACCGTATAGCCAGTAGGGCTCCTGGTCGTCCACAGCCAGACTGAGTAGGTCTGCGGTTGGTTGGTTTTTGAGGCTCGACCAAGATTCCCCTCCATTCAAAGTTACCGAGGCGCCTCCGTCCCCTCCTTCGATCATTCGGCGAGAGTCGTTGGGAGCTATCCATAAGGCATGAGGGTCCCAGTTCTCCATGGGCACACGTTTGAAGGTTCGGCCAGTGTCTGTGGACTTATGTAAACCAGTGATGGGCTGGATATAGACGACATCAGGATCCTGAGGGTCGGCAGTGATGTGGTTGTAAGAATTGGGGATTTCCATCTTGCCAGGGTCTTGATGCGTCAACTGCCATGTGGACCCGCCGTCATGGGAACGATAGATTCCACCTTCGCCTCTGTCAGCCTCGATGAACGCATACACTCGGTTGGAATCAGCCGGTGAGATGGATATACCGATCTTGCCGACTAGGCCTTTTGGCATCCCGGGATTGTGGGTGATGTCAGTCCAGGTATCCCCACCATCCGTGGACTTGAACAGGCCTGTGCTGGGACCGCTGCTCTCCTCGTCCCACGGGTAGGTCACATGGTGGTTCAGGGCGGCAATGATCACCTTCGGGTTCTTGAAATCAATAGACAGATCCACCGCACCGGTTGTCTCGTCTTTATACAGGATCCGTTCCCATGTCTTCCCTCCATCTGAGGTTCGATAGAGACCGCGATCTGTGTTGGGGCCGAACATGTCTCCCATTGCTGCCACGTACACAATATCGGGATTGGTTGGATGAATACGGAGCCTGGCGATGTGCCGGGTTTCTCTCAGGCCAACATTGGTCCACGTCTCTCCTCCGTCAGTGGATTTGTAGACTCCGTCTCCGGGCGAAATGAATTGGCGTGGAAGTCCCTCACCTGTCCCTGCGAAGATCACCTTGGGATCCGAGAGAGATACGTCCAGGGCACCCAGCGCAGGGAATTTGAAGAAGCCGTCCGATACGTTCCGCCAATGCCGGCCGGCATCGGTGGTCTTCCACACTCCGCTGTGGGCAGCGCCGAAATAGTAGATGAGGGGGTCGTCGGGATGTCCCGCCACCGCCACAACTCGCCCTCCACGGTACGGCCCCACAAACCGCCACTCGAGGGCAGAAAGAAAGCTGTCATCCACGCTGGGATACTCGGTGAGAACATTCTCGCCTCTGCCCCCGTCAAGGGAGCTGTTGTGGCATCCAAACAGAACAAGGAGGACAACAACCAAAGTGAAGGATGTCCTTAAGCCGATCCGGGTGAGACTGCCAATCGCCTTCATCACCATCTCCTTCAGCAGAGCGAACAAACCAGTTGGTGACATAAACTTCCTCCTTCGAAAAAGAATTCTGTTCTCAATTTATGAGAAAAAGTATAATCTAAACTCATATCGAGGGAAACTCTTTAGCCTGGTTTATTCAAAAAAAACGCCGATGCCTGTTTTTCTTCAGCAATATCAGGAAGTTATCCTGACATTGCTGAAAAAACTTTTCAAGAAGAATTTTTTTATAGCGCATCGGCGTTTTTTACCCTTCAAGCGAGCCTGTCTTCCCGCATCTGCTTCGTTGTGACCCATTTGCGGTGGACGACCACAGCGGTATAGGTCACGCCTCGCATCTGCAGCAACCTAGGCTAGTGAATAATCCAGGTTGATTGCCAGGTTTGTTCAGTTTACTGGGGTGCCCAATTCGATGTGTAGGCCGGTCGGATCGTCAGTATTCTGGGTATTGAGATTTCGTTTTTCTGTTGATGATGATTTGCCCTTAATTTTATCAAATTTCCACCTTCTAACTAACTTCTTCAACAATACTATAAATAAAAAACAAGTCCAGTCAATAAAAAATCCACAAGAAATTTCCAATACTTATCTTGGCAACAG
>JAFDHF010000127.1 GCA_019308905.1 Deltaproteobacteria bacterium | reverse complement strand
GGGTTCCTCTACTTGCTCCGTCATGCCGCTCCGAATCTGACCGGCTCTCCCTGGAGTTTCTTCACTTTCATCGCCCGCCGGTGCGGGCTTGCTCCCTTTCGACCTATGGCAGGAAACTCCAGATTCTTTGAAGTTGACTTGTCTGGGATAACAGGTTAGAAGAACCAAAGGGCGGATGAGCCCTGGATCTCTCCGTTTTGCCCGGTATCAGTGCCCGAACCGGCTGCCACGATGTGACGCCATGAAAAGGCCCTCCTTCTTGTTGTTGCTTCTTCTCGTCTGCCTTTCAGAGCCCCTCCACGGAACAGAACAGAAGGCTCTCGTCGGGACAGGAGACGTGATCGTTCTCTTTGATGAAGAGCCGCTCGGAGCCGTGGCCCGGGAGGTGGTGGACTTCTATCCCGGGGTAAAAGCGGAACTGGAAGAAACCCTGGGGTGGAGGGTGGATTTCAGGCCGAAGATCTTGCTCATCGGAGAGAGGCGGAAATTCCAAGACATGGCAGGAAGCAATTATTTTGCCGCCTATGCGGTGCCCGAGGGAGAACTGGTGGTCATCGACTACTCGAGGATGAATAGGGGTGTCTTTACTCTTTCGATGACCCTGAAGCACGAGTTGTGCCATCTCTTGCTCCACCGCTACATCCCGAAAGGAAACCTGCCCAGATGGCTTGATGAGGGGATCTCACAGTGGGTGAGCGAAGGTGTGTCAGAGATGGTCACCACTGGTGGCCGGTCGCTTCTCAGGGGAGCCGCACTAACGGGAAGGTGTATCCCTCTGGACCGGTTGGCGGAGGGCTTTCCTGGAGACAGGAGATCCCTCCTGCTTGCCTATGAAGAGAGCAGGAGTTTTGTCGAGTATGTCAGCAGTGAATACGGGAGAGAGGCTGTTCTGGATATGCTCAACCAATTGAGGAACGGTGGAGGAGTGAAGGGAGCCTTTCTGAAGACCCTTTCGGTCCCCCTGGAGAAGCTCGAAAGGCAATGGCTGGAGCATCTGAGAAGAGGGACAACTTGGCTCGTCTATTTGGCAGATCACCTTTACGGGATTCTTTTCTTCCTGGCAGCCTTGATTACGGTCTGGGGGTTCATCAAGGTACTGGCCAGAAAAAAACGATACGCCGCCGGCCAGGATGATGGCGTCTTCCCGGATTGAGGAGGAAGGCCTCTGGCACCGGTCCCATGGCAGGTGCCTTGGCCCCTGCCCCTGTTACCATCGATCTTTGTCGGAGGCTAAAGAAGGGGCCTCAAGACCTTGACGGTTTCCTCAAGGGCCGTGTCCTGAGTCGGGAACTGGGTGATTTCGGCAGAGACATAGCCATGATAGTCGATTCTCTTGATGGCCGCCATGATCTTATTGAAATCGAGATTGCCTCTTCCAGGGGCGAGCCTGTTCGAATCGCACAGATGGATGTGGGCGAGGTAGGACTTTGCCCTGTCAAAGCTCTCTTCCATGGATTTGTCTTCGAGGTTCATGTGAAATACGTCGAGCATGAGTCTGAAGTTGTCTCTCCCTACACGCCTCACCGTCTCGATGCCGTCCTGGGTAGAATTGATGTTATTGCAGGCGATTCGTGCCACAGGTTCAAGGATCATGGTGACCCCTCGCGTGGCGGCGTAATCCGTGACCTCCTCAAAAGCACTGTACATCCACTGGAGAGACCGTTCTCTGGGGATCTCCCGGGAAAACCGCCCCCTGAGTCTTCCGATGTTCACCTTGGCACCGAAGGATGAGGCCAAATCGATGATTTGCTCGGTCCGCCTGATGGCTTCTCTCCGTATGGACATATCAGGGTCCATGAAGGAGAGAAGGTCCTGTCCGTAGACTTCACCGGTACAGAGGACAGGAATCTCGATCCCGTACTTGTCCGCTAGCCGGTGAACCATCTCGCCGTCAAAGCGGTTCGGATCCTTGGTCATCAGCTCGGCACCGTCGTACCCGAGTTCCCTGAGTCTTTGAAAGGCCCTATTCATGTCCCCTTGGTAGGCCGTAACGCTCTCGTCGACCCGCAACTCGGGTGTGGCCACACAATAGGCCAGTTTGATCCGATGTTCCACGGTCGTTGCTGAACCTCCCTTCCGGATTTCAGTGCTTGACCGCCCCTGCAAGGAGTCCTGATACGATGTATCTCGAGAAGAAGGTGACAAACACGACTGCTGGGAGAGAAGCGACAATCGTCGCCGCCGCCATGCTGCCATAGTCCACGTATTGGTCCCCCACGAAATCGTAGAGTCCGACAGGGATGGTCTTTGCCGCTTCGGTACTGGTCAGGATCAGGGGAAAGAGGAATTCGTTCCAGGAGAAAAGGAAAGCCAGAATCGCTGCCGCTGCTACCCCAGGGCCGGCTATGGGGAACATTACCCTCCAGAAAGCCCCGAAGTTCGTGCAGCCGTCGATCTTGGCCGAATCGACGAGATCCTTGGGGATGGTGTCGAAAAACCCCTTGAGGAGCCACACCGAGAAGGGGAGGTACATGTAAATGTTTGTCAGTATCAGTGCTGTCCAGGTATCGACGATCCTCAAGCCTGTTGCCACCTTGAAAAAAGGGACGACCAGCGAAATCGGTGGAATCAACCTCGAGACAAGGATGAGGAGCAACAGAACAACGTTCCATTTGAACTGAAACTTGCTGAAGCAGTAGGCCGAGAGGGCTCCCATGGAAACGATGAGAAGCGTGGAAATGGTTGAAATAAAAAGAGAGTTGCGGACATAAGCAACAAAGCTATACTGAGCCTCGAAGGCATAGCCAAAGATGGTCCGGAAGTTCTTCATGGTCAATTTGGTCGGTGCCCAGGATATGTCTGTCTTGTATATCTCTTCCGAAGGCCTGAAGGCCGTTAGAACGATGTAGTAGACCGGGACTTCCGTGACTATGAGAAAGACGATTACGATGATGTAGGAGATGGCCTTTTTCCTGGTCATACTCTCGTCTCTCCTTTTCCATACTTCCCGGGGCCAACCCCGGTGTCATGAAGCCTTCTCTGCCGGTCCATCTATTCTTTCACCTCTGATCTCAAAAAGTAGATATACGCCAGGCATATGATAGCGATAAGTAGGAGCATGACCACTGAAAGGGCCGATGAGTATCCAAACTCCAGTCGCCGGAATGCGGTTTCGTACACGTAAGCCGATAGGAGCTTGGTGTTGTCCCCTGGGCCACCGCCGGTGAGAGTCAACATCAGGGCCACCACGCGGAAGGAGAACATGGACGTAACCAGGAGAGCAACCAGGATAGCTCCCTTGATGTAAGGAATGGTGATGTGAAAGAAAAGCTTCGTATCGGTTGCACCATCGATCTTTGCCGCTTCGTAGAGCTCCTTGGGAACCGTCTGGAGGCCGGCAAGAATTACAACCGTCACAAAGGGAATGCGCCCCCATGCATCGCAGAAGATCAGAATAGGCATGGCATAGGTCTTGACCGCAAGCCATGCCACAGGAGCCGAGATGATGCCGAGCTGCATGAGGAGGTCGTTAGCCGCCCCATAGATATCGTTGAAGAACCATTTGAAAATGATGGCAGTCACCACAGAGGGAACTGCCCAGGGAATAAGAATCCAGACCCTGAAGAGATCCCGGAACTTCATTTTGGTGTTTAAGCAGATGGCAAGTGTCATGCCCAGGATAAAGG
>JAFDHF010000126.1 GCA_019308905.1 Deltaproteobacteria bacterium | reverse complement strand
CAAACCAGAGCGATTGCAAAGGGAGACGTTCTAGGAGTTGCAAGAATCGCAGGAATCATGGCAACCAAACGAACCGCCGATCTCGTCCCCCTGTGCCATCCCCTCAACCTCACCGGCGTGGAGCTCAAGTTCCGTCCCCGCCCCAAAGAGAGCGCCATCGACATCGAGGCACGGGTCAAGACGGACGGCAAGACCGGTGTGGAGATGGAGGCCTTTGTCGCCGTGGCCACGGCTGCTATTACCATCTACGATATGTGCAAGGCCGTAGATCGGGCCATGGTGATCTCAAACATCCATCTGGTGGAAAAGAGGGGCGGTAAGAGCGGGACCTATCTCAACCCCAACCGGCCCTAGGAGAAGAGGGAAAAGATGAAGAAGGGAAGGTTGTTGGCCGTCAATATCAGCAAAGCCAAGGGGACGCAGAAGAAGAACGTGGGCAGGGCCCGGGTGTTGAAGGGTTTCGGCATTGAGAGAGATGCCCACGGGGGACCCGGACATCGCCAGGTCAGTCTCCTCGCTCAAGAGAGTATCCAGAAAATGAGAGACCTGGGACTCGACGTCTCTTGGGGTGATTTTGCCGAAAACCTGACTACCGAGGGGCTGGATTTGGCAAGACTGCCGGTGGGTGCCAGACTCAGGATCGGCCGGTCTGTAGTTCTCGAGGTTACCCAGATCGGGAAGAAATGCCATGCCCGCTGCGCGGTTTACGACCGGACCGGAACCTGCATCATGCCCACCGAAGGAATATTCGCGAGGGTGGTCTCGGGAGGCCCTGTCCGTGTCGGCCACGCGGTCCAAGTGCTCGACAGAAAGGACAGAATCTGATGGCGGGACCGGGTTCAAAGAGATCCGGGGACTCCGACTCCTTCCACGGCAGGGGTCACTCCGAAGAGGATCAAACGGTCCAGTCAGAGACAAACCCCTCCCAGGAGAAGAGGGGACAGAAGGTTTGAATGTCCCTGGTACCCGGATCAGAGGCTGGCCCGTTCTCTGGAGGAGTCTCGTATGTTCAAGACCTCGATCATTACCGTGAGCGATAGGGGTTATCGGGGCGAGAGAGAAGACAAAAGCGGACAGGCTCTCAAGGAGGTCCTTGCCGGCCTGGACTTTCAAGTCGTCGATTACAGGATCATTCCGGATGAAGAGGACCAAATCAGGCACACCCTGATCGATGCAGTCGATCGCTTGGGTTCGGATCTGATTCTCACCACGGGAGGTACAGGCTTGAGCCCTCGCGACGTGACCCCTGACGCAACCCGGGAAGTGATCGAAAAAGAGGTACCCGGGTTTGCCGAGGCCATGAGGGCCGCAAGCCTGGAAAAGACACCTCACGCCATGATATCCCGGGCCGTCTGTGGTATTCGCGGGTCTTCACTCATCATCAATCTGCCGGGAAGCCCTCGGGCGGCCGTGGAATGTCTGCAGGTTGCCTTACCGGCCCTGCCCCATGCCCTTTCAAAGCTAAAGGGAGACCCTTCAGACTGCGGGTCTTGAATCCTCCTCGTGCTCACAGATCCTGGATTTCCATGCAGACCACGCGTTGGGTCCTATCTGTCACGCGGGCCTGGTGGCCGATCCTCCAGCCCACCACCCACACTATCTCCTCACCGGAGACAACCAGAGGAACCCCTGCCCTTTGGTCCATTGGAACCTTCCAGTCGATAAAACAGTCCTTGATCTTTCTCGACCCTCTCATTCCCAGGGGCCTGAATCTGTCTCCCGGCCGCCTGTTGCGCACCCGGAGCTCAGGGGCCAGCCGATCCGCGTCGAGAAAAACCCGGCGGGAAGAGGCTTGCCCCGGCTGCCACCCCCCAACAAGACCGGTGACGAGTCTCTTGCCTATCTCGGCAATCGGAGTGGTCCCCGGCAAGGCGACAGGGTGGTCGAACACAGGAGGCTGGGGTATCTCTCCCCTTCCTATCACCAACCGGTCATAGATACGCCTGGCCGTGATCCTTCCGGGAAGATGAACCACTGTCTGAGGCTTCCGTCCTCTGGCCAGATCGGCAAGGCTCTGGATATGGACTACTCCGAGCCTCTTCTGAGCAATTCCGCTCACTGAGACCGCCATCCTTTTCAGGAGACGAAACTGCAAGGCAGGATGGAGATTCCGGAACCAGTTGAGGTCCAGCCACAGGGAATCTCTGTTCCGGACGACCCGCTCCCACAACTCCTCGGTCTTGCTCTCCATGTATTCTTCCTCCTGGAGAAAGACCTGCCCCATGCGAACAAGACACTCCTTTAGGCTGGGATTGTATCTCTGAAGAAGCGGGAGCAGGTGCATGCGGATCCGGTTTCTAAGATAGATCTCTTTTCGATTCGAACTGTCCTCGACATGGTGGAGACCTCGGGCGGCCAGATAGGCTTCGATCTCCTCCCGGCCCACCTCGATGAGAGGATGGATCACGAATCCTTCTCTCACTGGAGGAATGCCTTTAAGCCCTCCGAGCCCGGCACCGCGGATGAAGCGCATCACCATTGTCTCAGCCTGGTCGTCGGCTGTCTGTCCTAGAGCGAGCTTTTGGGCGCCGTGCTTTTCCATCACGGAACGAAAAAAGGCGAACCGTACCTCTCTGGCGGCTTCCTGAAGGGTCATCCCCTTCTTTCTGAACCTCTCTACCGGAATCGATCGGCTCTCACAGGGGAGATTCAACCTGCGGGCCAGGTCCTTGACGAATTCTTCGTCTCTCCTGGACTCCTCGCCCCGGAGTTCATGGTTCAGGTGAACCACATGAATCGAGATACCATAGGTGGGCCTCAGTCTGTCCAACACGGACAGGAGAGCCACGGAATCCATCCCTCCCGAAACCCCCACCATCACCAGGTCTCCCCTGGCGAGCATTCGATACTTTTCGATGGTCTGTTCCACCTTATGCAGAATCATGGGACCTCAAAGAAAGAGAGCATACCGTCAACCCGCTCTCGTCTTTCTATCACCGGGGCAAGGGAAAGACAAGGTCTCCCGGTGGCACAGTTGTTGCTACATAAAATCGGGTTTGAACCCGTTCTTGCTCAAGCACTCCCCGAGGGCTCCTTCTCCACACTCCTCAGGAGATGCAAGAGCGTGTGAATGCATCGCCCCCGATGGAAGCAGATGGGGGACCTCGAGAGACACACCCCAAATCCCCCTTTGAGGAGGTATTATGACATGGCTACAGCAGCCCAAAAGAACCGTGCCCTCAAGCTCGCAACGGTGATCATCAAGGCCTATGCGGAATCATCCGCTGGGGGAGCTCCAAAGCGGACCGATTTCGCCAAAATGCTTGAGAATCTCTACCGAAAGACGGTGGAACTCCTCGAGGACTCTGACAGGGACGATTGAGCCTCGACCCTTCACATCCGGCAAACCCTCCCTGCAAGAGAAGCGGAATGCCGTTGACGGGCATCCCTCCCCTACCTCCAGGCCGGGGTACGGCTCCAGGCTCCCCCTCGCTGGAAAACATCCCCATAGTGAAGACCGGTCGGTTTCCGGCGCGAACCTCGACACACCCAGGCAGGACATTTGGGAAAGCACGGTTTTCCTAGTGCACTCATTTTATGTAGAATATACGGAGAAACGGGTATTCCATTCCGGCTGGACCTTTCAAGAATGCGTGTTTTTGCCATCGGCGATTTGCATCTCTCTTCCCGGGGGAAAACAATGGACATCTTTGGCCCCCAGTGGAGGAACCACGAAGAAAGACTTTTTGAGAACTGGAGCAGGACTGTAAGGCCGGACGATACGGTTCTCGTCGCCGGCGACCT
>JAFDHF010000125.1 GCA_019308905.1 Deltaproteobacteria bacterium | reverse complement strand
AGATTTTGGCTCCTGCCCTTGCCGGGCCGGCATTGAAGGTTCTCCACAACGCCAAGTTCGACATCCGCGTCCTCCGGCAGGCAGGCATGCCGTTGGCTCCGCCATACTACGACACCATGATTGCCGCCTTCTTACTGGACGAGAATGGTGAGCACGGCCTGAAATACTTAGCCAGAGACTATCTCCGGCGGAAGGCTACCACCTACGAAGAGGCACTCGGCGGAGAGCAAACCCTGGCTGATGTCCCGCTGGAGGTGGCCCGGGACTACGCTTGCGCTGATGCCGAAAATACCCTGGCCCTGAAGGCCGTCTTCCAACCCTTGCTGGAGCGGGAGTGTCTGGCCGAGGCTTTCGACCTGGAGATGGAGGTCGTTCCGGTGCTGGCCGATATGGAAGACGCCGGTGTCGGGGTCGACCTGGAGGCTCTCTATTCAACCGGGGTGACACTGACAGAGGAGCGAGGAGATTATGAGCGCCGAATCAAGGATATCGTCGCTCGGGAAATCAACCTCAATTCCCCGGCCCAGTTGAGCCGCTATCTTTACGATGAACTGGGACTACCGGTGCGTGGCCGGACCGATACCGGCGAACCGAGCGTAGATGAGGAGACCCTGAAAAAGATCAGGAGCGAGCACCCGGTCGTGGAGCCGATCCTGGAGTACAAGAAACGACAGAAGGCCCTGAATCTCTGTTCGAGGCTGGAGAAGAGCATCCATCCTGTAACCGGGCGCATTCATAGCGAGTTGAAACAAGCTCGCGTTGTAACGGGCCGGATAACGACAGCGAAACCGAACCTCCAGGGAGTCCCGAAGGGTCCCATGCGACAGGTGATCATTCCCCGCCAGGAACATGTTTTCATTGTCGCCGACTATTCCCAGATACAACTCCGCATATTAGCCAACTACAGCGATGACTCGGGACTTATCGAAGCGTTTCTGGAAGGAGAGGATATCCACACGCAGACGGCAGCCGAGATTTTCACCGTAAGGCCACAAGAGGTTACAGCCGACCAAAGGGCTACCGCCAAAGTAGTGAACTTCGGGATCATTTTCGGTATGGGATCAGACACGCTGGCCAGGGAGCTTGGAACCGACCGTGAAACAGCGGACCGGTACATTCGCCGGTTCTTCGATAACCACGTGCGAGTCAGACTGTTCCAAGAAGAGCAGGTTCGATTGGCTCGGGGGTGCGGCTATGTCCGTACTTTCATCACCGGGCGCAAGAGGCGTCTCGCCGACATCGATTCCGTAGACTACAGTAAGAGAATGGCGGACGAGCGCCGGGCTTTCAATGCGGCGATCCAGGGGACTGAGGCCGAAATCCTGAAGCGGGCGATGGTCCGGCTATCTCTGGTGCTGCAAGGTCACAATGCCCGGATGCTCCTGCCTGTTCATGATGAGATTATTGTTGAAGTGGGACAGGGAGAGAATTTACAGGAAATCCAGGAACTTATCAGGCGCACCATGGAGGAACCCCCTGAAGGGTTTAGAGTTCCCTTGGTCGTTAACCTGGAAATCAAGCGAAGTTGGGGCGGCGAAGTAGTCGATCCCGCGACTTGGGAGAGCGAGATATATACTTCCCAAACCCTCGCGGGCCCAACTCACTAACTAGGGGTAACTCGTTGTCAGCAAATAGATTATCATTAGTTAACCCGGAAAACCAGGTTGCCCCAACTCCCCAACCAAGGGAGAGGAGCTTGTTATCTAAGAGGGCTTTCTCAGTTTCCGAGGCTGCCAGGTATGCCTGCGTATCAAGGGAAGTGGTGGTTAGCTGGCTCTCTGCCGGCCTCCTCCCTTTTGAGGAACTGCCTGGAACCGGTGCGGGCACCGGCTCACATAGGTTCAGGAGGATCAGGAAAGACGACATGGATGACTTTCTTCAGCGGCACTACCGGTCGAGTCGGGATGATTCTAAGCCTAAGGAACGCCCACCCATCGTCTTACAGCCGCGGGAAAAATCATCCGTATAAAAGATGTTGAAACAAACGATTGTTTAATCTACGTTCTTAGCGCGGCAACCATGCGCTAAGGGCGAAAGGAGGAAAAGCGCATGGCTAAGTTGAAACCCGCAAGGGTAGTTAAGACCAAGTATAATACCTATGCCCTGCATTTCTACAGCCCTAACGGCCGGAGAAGGAGGCTGACAGTGGGTTCTGATCCTCAGATGGCTCAGCGCCTTTCCATGAAATTCACTGATTGGCTATTGGAAGGCAAGGATCCCGAAGTGGAGTTGGAGCAAGCCAAGAAGAAGGGGCAGGTAAAAGCCATAACTCTCAGGGACTTTTATCCCACCTTCATGAAGAACCACGGGGTTCATCAGAGCCGATCGATGCAGGAACTCTACCGGTACAGTTTCAAGAATTTGAGCCGGTGTAAAGAACTGGTCGATGTGCCGATGGTCTCAATATCGAAGCGCCTGATGTTGGAATACATGAATGCTCGGGTGGAGCAGGACGGCGTGAAAGCGGCTACTGTCAACCGGGAAGCGGCATTCGTGAAGGGAATGCTGTCCAGGGCCGTCGAATGGGGTTTCTTAAACAGTAATCCTCTTCAGGGACTTCGGCTTTTCAAGGAAGCTGATAAGCGGGAGGTTGACATCACACCCGAACAAATCAAGTCTCTCGTCAAGAAACTGCCGGATCAACTGGGCGACATCGTTGAATTCGCTGTTTATACCGGCTTCCGAAAAGAAAACATCCTCGGGCTGAGAATAGAGGATATTCAGTTCGACGATGCCAACGGAAATGGCAGGGCAGTCCTGGTAGTCAAAGGTGGCAGAAGAGAGTTCTTTCCTCTTGGGAACCTCGCCGTGAGGGTCTTGAAACGAGCTATCGGCAAAAGGACTGCCGGTTACGTTTTCATCAACCCCCGGACCGGAGACCGTTACCGCTCCATCAACAAGTCTTTCGATCGGGCTGTACGAAAGCTCGGGCTTCTCGTCAACGGGACTAAATTGCGGTTTCACGACCTACGGCATGTATTTGCCACCTGGTTGCACAAAGAGGGGGTGACTCTCGACGTCTTGAGATCTCTTCTGGGTCATCGGCAGAGGGCTACCACCGATCGATATACGAGCTTTGATCGTATGTCCTTTGGGAAGATGCTCGATCTGATGCCCGAGATCAGTGAGCAAGACAAGGTAGCTTCTGATGCCTAGGGGAGAGGTTTTCTGTTGGCAAGAATTGGCAAGGTCGGGGGTTTGCCCACTTGCCAAACTTGCCAGGAAATCGTGTGAATGCCCGTCAAACCTGGTGGGCGATCCCGGATTCGAACCGGGGACCTCTTGCATGTGAGGCAAGCACTCTAACCAACTGAGCTAATCGCCCACCGCACCTATAAAAATATTGTCCAACCATGATGTAAGTCAATTGGAAAAATTGGCCTCGCATAACTGCGAGCGGAGCTCACCGGCTATGGCCCGGGCCGGGTAAAAGGCTACCCGGGCCTTCTCGGCCAGCCCCAGTTTTTGAATCGCTTTTTCAGCCTCGCCCCTGTGCTTTAATGCCAGGGCCAGGAATATGTACGGTTCGGCCAGGTCCTTGCGGTTTCTCAAGACCTCCCGGCACAGGTCTATGGCCCGCGTGGTCCGGCGCCGCCGGGCCTCTATGTAAGCCCACCAGGACCTGGCCACGTCGTTGTTCCCGTTTATCTCCACGGCCCGCGCCAGGTTTTTCGCCGCCTTGTTGTACTTACCCTGAAGAGCCTCGGCAACTCCCAGGAAGGTGAGTATCAGGGGCTGGTTGTAGATGTATAGTTTCAGCTTTTTCA
>JAFDHF010000124.1 GCA_019308905.1 Deltaproteobacteria bacterium | reverse complement strand
ACCGATTTTGCCAAATCGGTTCGATGTGCTATAATGGAGCCCGGATCTTTCCACCCGGATGGCAGTGCGAATTTCATGGAGGTCTGCCGTGGAGGCCTTCAGGATTGCACGTCTTTCCTTTGAGCTCGAAGCGCTCGACCCGATCTCTCTCCCCTCTTACAAGGGCTCCACCTTTCGCGGCGGGTTCGGCCATGCCTTCAAGAAGAGCTCCTGCGCCCTGAGACTCCGGGAGTGCGACTCGTGCCTGCTCAGGGAAAAATGCGCTTACTCCTATGTATTCGAAACCCCGCCTCCCTCTGACACGGCCATCATGCGCAAGTACCCGAGGGCTCCTCATCCCTTTGTCCTGGAGCCACCGGAGGAAGAGCGGAGCCTCTACCGACCGGGAGAGCCGATTGTCTTCGGCCTCACGCTGATCGGGCGTGCCATCGAATATCTCCCCTATTTCATTTACAGTTTCAACCTCTTGGGAGAGATGGGCATGGGCAGGGGGAAAGGCAGGTTCACACTCAAACGGGTACGGGCGCTGACCCACCCGCCCGCCTCCCAAACCACAGCAGAGAGACGAGAACATGCCCCTCCCATTTACGACGGCGAATCAAAGAAGCTGAACATGGTCCCCCTGTCGGTCGCCTGGCAAGACCTGCTTGAAGAGCGGCCTCCTCCACCGGACGACCGGATAACGATCTCCTTTCGAACACCCACACGCATCCGCTATAACGGCCGCCTGACACTCGAATTGGAGTTTCACGTCCTGATACGCAACCTGCTCAGAAGGATCTCGACCCTCTCTTACTTCCACTGCGGAGAAAGTCTCGAGGTGGATTTCCGGTCATTGATCGAAAGGGCAGAGGGCATAGTCTCCGAGGACCGACACCTCCGCTGGCATGACTGGGAGCGGTACTCCGGCCGCCAGGACACGCGCCTCAAGATGGGGGGCTTTGTGGGCTCGGTCTCTTTCAGGGGAGACGTGGAGTCGTTCTGGCCCTATCTTGTGCTGGGCCGGGCCGTCCACGTCGGGAAGGGAACGGCCTTTGGCTTGGGCCGCTATGAGATTAGTGGATCTTAACACCAGAGGGCTTTCCCGGTTTCCAGTGGAACGGGTGCCGGCGGGCTGTCTCCGCCACAGCCCCGGAGGCTAACCTGGCGTGCAACCTTGCAGAAACGTTGTATTTATTGTATCTCCCGCCACGGGCCTGTAATCTGAGAAGTATGGCAAACGAAAAATACCAAGAGATTCTCATCTTTGTCGCAGGCACGACACCCCAGATCATCACCGAGACGCTCTATGCCTTGGTGTTCGGGCAGGACCCTGCGGTTTTCCCGGACGAAGTGCACGTCATAACCACCCAGCACGGAAAGGAACGAATTGAAGACGAGCTGTTTCAAAAAGGGAGGTGGAGAGACTTCTTTCGAGAGTTCGAGCTCGAGCCTATTTCCCCTGAAAAGGTCAACATCATGGTTGTGACCGACTCCCGGTCACGACCCCTTGACGACATCAGGGAGGCAGCCCATAACGAGGCCGTCGGGGATCTGATCGCCGACTTCATCAGGAAGAAGGCCGGAGACCCGGCCTCACGCCTCCACTGTTCCCTGGCAGGAGGGAGAAAGACCATGTCTTTTTACCTCGGCTCCGCGCTCCAGCTCTTCGGCCGCCCCTGGGACAGGCTCTATCACGTCCTGGTTACCCCGGAGTTCGAATCCCACCCGGGCTTCTATTACAAACCGAGAAAAAACCGCGTCCTTGAGGTCACGAACCCGCTGGGAAAAACGATCCGGACCTTGAACACCCGCGATGCGGCCATAACCCTGGCTGAGCTCCCCTTTATCCGCCTCAGGGAAAAGCTGTCCCTTGAGGCGAAGCCTTTCAGGGAACTCGTGGCCGAAGGCCAGAAGGACCTTGACACCGCCATGGTGCAGCAGCGGCTGGAGGTGAATCTGCAAGAGCGGACCGTCAAGGTGGGCACCAAAACCATCGAGATGGTCCCCGTGCTGCTCATCCTTTACTGTGCGTTTCTTAGGGAAAAGCTCGACAGATGCCCCTATCCAGACCGCACCCTCTGTCTGGACTGCACGGACTGCTTTCCGGCTCTTGTGGACTTTACGAGCCGCGAGGCACTGGAAGCCATGGTCGATGACTACAAAACGATCTACGGCCCCCTCTCCCCGCGGGTCGGGGATCTCCTGGACCAGTGGGACCAAGGCTTTGAAATCGAGGCCCTCCGCCAGAACGTGAGCAAAATCAACCGAACTCTGCGAGAGGGACTGGACGATGAGACCATGTTTCCCATCTACGCGATAACGGCCGTGGGCAAGCACGGCTCCAAGCGCCACGGGGTGAGAGTGGAGAAGGGGAAGATAAGGATAACATGATCCAGATGGAAGTTAAGTTGTCATTCGAAGCATAGCGACGATCGACGGTTCGTCCATTATCGTAATCCAAGCAAATCGAGGGAGACCAAAGATGGAACAAGAACAATCTGAGGCTGTTGCTCTTGGTGCTCTGCTCCACGACATAGGGAAGTTCATGCAGAGGGCAGGCCTGCCTTTGAGCCAGCAGTCTAAGAACATGGAAAACACTATTTGTCCAGTTTTTCGTGGCCGCTATTCGCATAGGCATGTTCTTTGGACGAATGAATTCTTCGACAACTATTTTCCAAAGGACCGCATCGATAGGTCGCAGGATAACGTAGCCAATCTCGCCAGTTATCATCACCGACCCTCCACGCCGCTTCAGACCATTATTCAGGAGGCAGACAGGCTGTCCGCCGGGATGGACCGAAAAACCTACACGAAGGTGGCCGAAGAGGAAATCTCGAAAAGGGGTCATATTGTTGAGAGACTAGCTCCTGTTTTCGAGGAGATATGTCTCGCTAAGAACATCTTTGAAGGATTCCATTTCCGTTATCCGCTCAAGCCTTTGTCGCCTCCCTATATGTTCCCAGAGAAAACAGAGGATGTCGTCGATCTGCAGCAAACAAAGTCTGTCTTCGAGTATTCACAGTTGTGGGAGGCATTCCGGGATGAATGTCGATCTCTATCCAAACTCAAACCCTTAACTCTCTTCCCGGATTCCCTGCTATTCCTTTTGGAAAGATTTACTTGGGCAATCCCTTCTGCCACATACAGTTTAGGCCGACAGACATGGACTGACATTTCCTTGTACGACCATTCCGTCACGACTTCGGCTATTGCCCTGGCGTTGTATCTGTATCATAAAAGTACGGATAGCATGACTGAGGAAGCCATTCGGGACCGCGAGAAGAAAAAGTTTATCTTTGTGAACCTGGATGTCAGCGGGATACAGAGATTCATTTTTGATATTGCGGTCGATTCCACCAGAGGGGCAGCTCGCATCTTGAGAGCAAGATCCTTCTACCTTGCGTTGCTCATGGAGGGGGCTGCTCGGTGTGTTTTCAAGGAATTCGGCCTCTTCTCGCCGAGCAGAGTCATTAGTGCCGGAGGGCGGGCTGTGATAGTTGCGCCCCTCCTGGAAGCCGCGGAGAGAAAGATCGAAACAATCCAGCATGAAATCGACCGTTTTCTATGGTCGAACTACTTTGGCGAACTGACCATCAACCTCTCATGGATTCCGGTCTCGGGGAAGGAACTCGAATTGGATTGCTTTCCTGCATGCCTGGAAGCGCTGACTCAGTCTGCCCAGAGGGCCAAGCTTCGCAAGATGTCTTCCATGATAGGAAACCCGGAGAATCACCGATTTGACGCTTTTTGGAAAGAATACGAGCCCGACAAGGGGATCTGCCGGGCCTGCGGGAAGAAACAGGCCAAGGTGCCGGTCAGAGAAGCCCGACTCTGATCACAAAGAGGACGACGGTATCCACGTATGTGGCGGTTGGTTTAGATTCTCAGATAGCGTTCCATGTGCAGACGGGTTGGAGGCAGCATGGGTGCTACAGTCTGAGAAAAGGAGTTCCTTGCCTTATTGGATGGTCGCGAACTACGTGCCCCTTTTCTGTGAAAAGGACCCCCACAATGACCTCTACACTGATCCTCGCCACAACACTGAACAGCTCATCGAGGATGCAAGGACGGGCATTGAAAGGCGAGGTATAAAAACATTTCATCACATCGCACTTTCGTCCCTAAGGCGAAAGCCAAGTGACAGCGGCTTTCAAGGTCGGCCTTACCTTTGTATTTTCAAGGCGGACGTAGACAACCTTGGATTTCTTTTCGGATATGGCCTACGCGATCTCTTTCGCAAAGGTGACAACCGGCTGACATTAGGTCGGTATGCCACTTTCAGCAGAATGATCGACCGTTTTTTTTCATTCTACCTCCCAGATTTTTTCCGGACAGCAGAAGAATATTCTGATACATACACAATATTTGCAGGTGGCGACGATTTGTTTATCGTCGGACCGTGGGATAAGACCCTGCTGCTGTCAAATAGGATCTACAGTGACTTTCGCCGCTATACTTGCTCAAATCCTGATATTACACTTTCGGGCAGCCTCAATCTCATGAAGAGTAGGTATCCGGTCAACTACATGTCCCGTGTGGCAGAAAAAGGCCTTGACAAGGCAAAAGGAGAAACACAAGACAAAAATAGCCTTCACCTATGGGGCGAGGTCATTCCATGGTCTCAATTCCCCGGGATCATAAAAGTCAAGGACGAACTAGATCGTCTGATGAACGATCCCTCTTCTAAAGTAAGCCGTCGCTTTGTGTATGAACTCATGATCATAAAGGACATGAAGGGGCGATTCATGGAAGGGCAGAGCATGCAGTGCGGGGCTTATGCGTCTCTGTTTCGATACAAGTTGGGAAGACTGGACAAACAGAAAATGCCAAAAGAGGTTCAAAATACACTGATCCGGCTCTACAGAGATTATATTGAGGGAGATCAACCGTTGCAGTTGGGCATTCAATGGGCCTTATACCTAAACAGGAATTGAGAAAGGAGGTTACACAATGGAACGGAACGATAGAGAACCCGCCATACCAGAAACGATGAATTTCTACGACCCGGATGGAAGCATAAGGCAAGACTTGTTTTCCGTGGTCGCAGAAAGACAGGGTCGTGCTCTGGTGCAAAGAAAGAGTGAAAAGAGGAAAGGAGGCAGGGGCACCGTGGAAATTACCCCTACGCAGGTACGACGGTTTTTCGATGAAGTAAAGGGAATCCAACGATATCTTAACCAGTTCCAGCCAGAGGAAAGGGAATCTGCCTTTAGGAGAAAACTGCCGGAGATCATGATGCTGAAGGCTAAGGTTACGTATGCTCGCGGCCGGGATGCCCTTACCGATGAGTTCAAGGGCTTTATTGAGAAGAGCGTAGCCTCCATCAAAAATCTTAGGGACTTTGAAGTATTTTGCAAGTTCTTCGAGGCTGTGTACGGCTATTTCTACTACTACTCACCAAAGAAAGACTAGGCGGAGGGCCAGACATGCAACTATTGGATATTATAACTGTAAAGGGTCAGATCAAACTGAGAACGGGACTCCATATCGGGGGCAGCAAGGACGACATCGAAATTGGCGGTATAGATCTCCCGGTTATCAAACATCTAGAGGGAGATCCATACATCCCGGGGTCCTCCCTAAAAGGCAAGATGCGGTCTCTCACGGAATGGCTCGAGCAGAGAGTGAGGCCTGACGGAAAGGTTCACATATGCAAAGAGAAGTCGTGCCCTGTATGCCGGATCTTTGGGACAACAGAGGAAGGGTGGCTATATGGACCAACAAGACTGGTTGTAAGGGACGCCTTCCTGAACGCGAAGTGGAAGAACCAAATGCTTGAGAGAGGACTCCCCCTGACCGAGGAGAAGATTGAAAACTGGATCAACCGCCTCGAGGGTAAGGCAGGAAGGGGTGGACTGCGGCGCACCGAACGGGTACCTGCAGGCACTCTGTTCGACTTCGAGATGAACTACAAGGTGATGGATATTGAGGGAGATAGGACGACCGACCAGGATAATTTCCAAAAGGTCCTTGTCGCCATGCGCCTCGTAGAGATGGATGCACTTGGTGGAGCTGGAAGCCGGGGTTACGGCCGCATCGAGTTTCAGAACCTAACAAAAATCGAAGCGGGCGAGGAGTCGGCCCTTTTTCTCCCAACACCGGATCAGATCTTCGGGAGGGCGGCATGAAGACTTTCAAGGTGAGAATCTGTTTTGAAACGCATGCGGCGACCCCTCTTCACTCTGACACCCTCTTCGGCCACCTCTGCTGGATGTACAGATACATGCATGGGGAGGAATCCCTCCATAGAGAGTTGCTGAGGGATTACGATCAGGCCCCTTCGCTTATTCTGTCTGATGGCTTCCCTGCTGGTTTTCTTCCGCGCCCCTGTCTTCCCCCAGCATCCGATCAAGAGATATCACCACTGTTTGGGGAGTTTTTCTCAGTCAGGGACAGGATTCATTTCCTTGAATTCCTGGCTGCCTTCAAGAAAGCCGCAAAGATCCCCTGGGTCCATGCCCAGGCAATGGAAGAGTTGAGAACAAATCTAAGCCCAAGAGGCCTCGTAAGGGTCCTTTTGGCAAGTGAGATCAAGACAACTGGAAAGACAAGACCCGGTATGATAGATGCTGACCATATGTTAATCCCCCACAACACCATCAACCGGCTTACAGACACCGTGGAGAAGGACGGGGGCGGCTTCTTTCACAGCCAAGAGGTAGCAGCGAGAAACAAACTCTATGATATTTACGTCAAAACCAAATTGGACTGGGAAGCGGAGACGATTAGGGAAATCTTTTCCCTGCTTGGGAAATGGGGCTACGGAAAGGATCGGTCAACTGGCAAGGGTCAGTTCATTGTGAAATCCATCAGCGAAGAACATTTACCTGGCGAGGGGAACGCAGTGATGGCCTTGTCCCATTTTGTCCCAGACGGTTCTCTGTCGAAAGGGTACTATGAGCTATACACCAAGTATGGAAAACTCGGCGGGCATTACTCCCAAGGAAACGTTGCATTCCCCAAAACGCCTCTGTTGTTACTAAAACCGGGTGCGATATTCAAGGTCAGTGAGAAGCGTGAATTCTACGGGCAAAGCCTTGGGCCGGTTCATCCCGAACTAGAGGATGTCCGCCAGCAAACGTATCTCTTCCCCTATTTCTTAAAGATGGGAGACTCTGAAAAATGAATAAGCGCTTCCTAACAACGGTCCGTGTTGAAGGGGAATTTCTTTCTCCTGTCCATATTGGATCAGGACAAGAACTCGACCCTTTCAGTTGCTTCATGGTCGAAGGTTACCTCTACTATTTTGATCTTCCCTCTGTTCTACAAACTCTTGGAGAGACAGAGAGAAATGCTTTTCTCGAGTTGGCGAACCGTGACGACCTGATAGGCCTGCGGCGGTTCCTGAGCGAAAGACTTGGTCGTCGCAAAGATGTATCCCGGAGGATACTTGTCTCTCCTTCGGTGGAGAGGGAGTTCAAAGCCAAGATTGACGATCCAAGGAATCAACTGGTTCTGCAACCATTTCTCAGGAACCAAGGCACTTTCAACCCGGTCGTCCCAGGTTCTTCGATCAAAGGGGCAATCCGTACGGCAGTGATAGATACTCTTTTGGAAGAAAAGCGACTCCGGCTGAACGAAGAGAGCCTGAGGGATCCCAAAAGAATGGAGAAGGTAGTACT
>JAFDHF010000123.1:4037-6231 GCA_019308905.1 Deltaproteobacteria bacterium | reverse complement strand
TGTTGTGGCGCAACTCGAGTTAAGTGATAACAGTGAGTGGGCTTTACGCCAACCCCATCCGGGACCGGCATAGCCAATCCCACATGACCACGCCCGCAGGGCGTGGGTTTCTAAGCCTATCTAAAATGTTAGGCTCCAAGAAAAAGCTGAGCCGAGAGAAGACTAAGTGAAGGATCTCTGGTTCTGAGAGAGTATAGGCGAAAGGCCTGGTCCGTCCAGGGCGACACAAGTCGCCCCAGAGGGCGATCCTGTGTTCAGAGACAATGAGATCTCCCTGTCCCGTTGCATCAACGAAAAATGTTACCGAAAAAAATTAGCCCGAAATGCCCATTTTCAACTGATATCTTGATCTTCTCACTGGTACAATTCCATTTTATATTGACTGATCATGCCCTATGTCAACGACACTTCCCTACCCTGTTGCATCAACGGAAAATGTTACCGAAATAATTTAGCCCGAAATGCCCATTTTCAACTGATATCTTGATCTTCTCACTGGTACATTTCATTTTATATTGACTGATCAAGCAAAACCATGCAATCTCATTTTAACCGGCGAAACGGAAGCGGGCTCTGCAGGGGTGCAACCCGCCAGGGATAACCGGCCGGGTGTGCGATGGAATGTCGCCAGGAAGGTGAAGATTTTTATTCGCCTTCCTACCCAAAGGTTCAGAATGTGACATTCTTGAGCATTCCCCCATGCCTAAGAAAACCCACTTTCAAATCAACACCGGTTGAGAGGGTACCGGTAATGGTTGGCTCGAACGCTGCTCAGCATTCTCACCGATTACTGTTACCTCTTCGATAGGATCACTGCCGTGCATACACGTGTAGACAAGCTGTTTTGCCATCAGCTGCCGCCATTCTCTAATCCGACGTTGGAAGGTTCGAAGTTGCCCGTCTGGAAATCGCCCCGGACATTTTGACTGTAGATGCTGAAAAAGTGCCTTTGCTGTGGTATCTGGAGTTTGTTGTAACCACCGGAGAACATCGAACCACACCGATTCAAAGGGATCTTTTCTGGTTCGCCAATTTCTGGTTTTGGTCGGGGTCTTTCGATGAGTTGGTCGGACTTCTCCGAATTTCCAAAGTTCAGGCAGCTCTGAAAGGAACTGATCCAGTGTTTTCTTTCCAGGTCCATCCAATGAATTTGCCTCTGATGTAAGTTTAGCCAATGCGGATTGGCCTTCACGGATGTAGTGCAGCAACTCGAGGGGATCCAGCCGTTCACGGAACGAGTAGAGTCTCGCAATCACCTTTTTGTCTACGTCTGGATGGCGCATCAAGCGTTCGCATGGGGTCATCGGATCTTCATACCTTCTCGTAACCCGTGCTCCTATTCTTGATTTGGAAATGAGTTTGAATGATGGCTGGAAGTAATTCACATGGAGGCGAGTTGTCTTATACAGGTGGGCCAGCGTCTGCCCAGCAATGACACCCGTGAGTCTCTCGTGACCGACCAGTCGTCTGACCACGGAACCGTTTTTCTGTTCCACCCACGCTTGAGTAAACTCAATCCCTTGCATCCGGCAGAATGCCAACAGGGTTTCATTCACAAAGGCTCAGTCGTTATCCGAGTCAATCCCTTTAACTGGAAAGGGGATCTGGTTGAAGATCACTTCCAGTCCTTCGACAACGAGGGACTGTTCACGAACCAGAAGCGGAACACATTCGGTCCAACCAGAGCAGATGTCTGTCGCAACCAGGGTGTGGAGAAAGGAATCGGCCATGTTCCCTCCGCAATGAGCGACAAAATCGATTTCAAGGTACCCAGGACCAGGTTCGTTCCAGTCACCAAAGGTACGAACAGGAATCTGTTTACTTACCTTGTTGGCCCTCTTCCGCTTTCTTTTCGATTTCGATCGGGTGCGGACCGATGCCAGCAAGCGATCGATCGTCGATGAACTCGCCGAGAAAAGAAGCTTTTTCACTTCCGGATCCAGTTTCAGATGCCCGTGGCGCTCCAGTGCTAGGACCAACTCGGGCAGGATTGCCTTCAATCGTTTCCCACACATCCGATCTCCAGCTTCCCAGATCACGATCAGAGCTTCTTTGACCGCTTCATCGTAGATCCGCTGACCAAAAGCTCGATTCGGTGGAGGCTTTTTCTCAAAAGGAATGTTCTGAACCGGATTCTTTCTGAGAAGTCGGGTTATGTGCTTCCGGTGAAAACCGCTGACTGCTGAAAACTCAT
>JAFDHF010000123.1:0-3992 GCA_019308905.1 Deltaproteobacteria bacterium | reverse complement strand
CTTCCAATAATTCGTCCCTGGTTACCTGACTGATTTTGTCGCCCATAGTATGCCCCCATATTTCGGTAACATCCTATGATGCAACGACCCTAGTTGGGTAACATTTTTGGTGATGCAATGCGGTAGGGAAGTGTCGTTGACATAGGGCAACCGTTTTCAGAGAGGTCGTTGGTAGGGAGGAGACAGGGGTTGTGAAAGGACCTCAAGAACAGCTTTTTGTGCTCGTGATCGGAACGGGACGAAGTGGTACGCACTGGGTTGGCAATATCGTCGGTGGCCACAATGAGTTCCGGTCTACTGTGGAAGAACCGAAGATTTTTAGCTTAGTCACCCAAATGGCGGTCGACTCGTCAAAGCGAAGGCGCCTTTTCCCGAAATTGGTGAGGAAATACAGACGAGAGATGAGACGCTCAGCGCCACAGCATTACCTTGACAAGTCCCACCCCAACATCTGCCTTGCAGAAGATTTGGGAGACGCGTTTGAGAATGCGCGCTTCATTGGTATTGAGCGGTCAGTCTACGCGACTGTTTTTCGAGCATGTTACTCCATGAAGGGGTACTAAGGTGGCAGGAAAATTGGAGAGAGTTTCCCCTCCCGAACGCATTTCTGGGAATCGATCGCGCGGTTGCAGAATACTACGAGAGTCTTACTGCTCCTGAAAAATGCACGCTTAGATGGCTTAGTCATCGGAGGGAGATGGCAAAATTACGGAGAGTGCTGGGCACTCGGTTGATAATCATGAATTACGAAGAACTGATAATCGACACTCAAACGCAGCTGAAACGTCTCCAGCATTTCCAAGGCCTCCACGATGAATTTCCACCGATCACTGTGAAGAAGGACAGCCTCGACCGGTGGCGGCGGGACTTGCCTGCACTAGCAGTGGGGGAAATAAATGAAACGCTGGGGCGGCATGTCGTGGGGGAAGAGGCAAGCTTGCTGGACACTGAATGCCGAGACTACGCCGGGAAAGAGCCAAGCTCGGCAGGGCCGAGATGCAGAAGCTCGATTCCAGACTGACCGACACTTGGCAGGACAACACGTAACGGCTGTACCAATCCATGATGGCGACCAGATAGACGAAGCCGCCCCGCAAGCGAAGGAAGGTGATGTCTCCGAAACCCAAACCTGATCGGGGCGCTCGATCTTCCATACCCGCAACAGATAGGGATAAGTGCGATGTCCCGGCGCTGGCACCGATCGTCTCGGCTTGGAATAGATGGCCTGCAGACCCATCTGGCGCATCAGCCGGCTCACCCGCTTGCGGCTGACTCCAAAGCCCAGGGTGTGTAACGATTAGGGTTGTATCCGGAATGCAATCGTAGTCTGCTTGAGAGCTGTGATTTCAGAGTGCACTCCGGATACAACCCTAATCGTTTGCTGAGGCAGTTTGGACTGAAAGGGACTCAATGGGCTCGAGCCCAGTGCGATACGATTCGATTAAAACTCTTGAAAATCGGAGCGCAGATCCGGATTTCGGTCCGACGTTTTACCATCTCCCTGTCCAGTTCCTACCCTTATCAAAGTTCGTTTCTTCAGGTTTGCCAAAATCTGGGTAGAGCCGGACCTTGAACCTCGACCTGTATGAAGAATCAGCCGCTACCTCCAAAACATCCCGGGTGAAGTGTCGCAAAATTTCGCTCCAAATTGATTTGAACTGCAGGTTTTCGAGGGTAGACAGGAAAATACGGGGTGTTTTCACCTTGTTTGTCTGATTTTTCCCGAGTCAAGGTTCATTTAACCCAAAAATTGTCATCTAAAGAAAGGTCTTGAGAAATGCGGGCTAGCTCATGGTGTTCTTTCAGTAACCGCGAGATCTGCCGTATGGTCATGTCCTCTTCTTGCATCCAATCTCTGATCTGTTGGTCGTAGGGTTCGAGCTTGACCAGAGACGAACGGAAAAATTTCTAGGAATGTTGAATCAAAGAAACAAGTTGAACCAATTGATCCTGCTCCGGCAGCGGTTGCTCCCTTGTAACCCTAACTGCCCGCAGTCGCTTCATGTAACGTCGGATTGTTTTTCGGTCTATGCCAAGAGAATCACAAATCTCCCTTTCGGTTCTTCCTTTGTGCCATTGGTAAATCATTTCCAGATACTCGTTCATATGAATCCTTCTTCGGGCCATTCTTCCCCCTTTCCGGTTGCTCTTCTTCAGGAGAAACAATCGCCCTCGGGTTGTCAAAAACGGACAGGGTGGGGGAATTACCTTGTTAAAATCCCGCACATCTGGGGGATATACCATGGTAATCGACACCTCGAGTGTACAAAAATTGTTGACAGGTTCCAAACCATGATTCAGGCAGATGACATTTCTTGAAGGGATTGCATTGCTAAATCAAGTGAGCATAGAACGCGAAACCATTCGCAAGTCTGCAAAGCGTGTCGAACGCTGGGTTGAAGAGCGTGATTACAGAGCCTATGAACCTTTTGACGGGTTGTCATCCCCATTTCGGCTGTTGACATTCGGAAACCTCTTTTTAGATCGGCTTTTGATGCAGGTTGTTAGGCAGAGTCCCTGGAATCTGCGACCGCTTTTCGGGATTAAGCCGCTGGTTTCGACTAAAGGTCGAGGCTATATGGTTAGGGGATATCTAACCATGTTCGGGATTACGGGGGATGCCTCCTACAAGAGCCGGGCCCGCATTTGCCTCGATTGGCTTATCGAGCATAAATCGCCCAAGTTCGATGAGTTCTCGTGGGCTAATCACTTCGATTTTGCAAGTCGAGGTGGTCGTTACTCTAAGCATGAGTCTATCATCGTTTGGACAGCACTTATTGGTCATGCGTTTCTGGACGGGTACTCTATTCTCGGGGATCGTCGTTATCTTGAAATAGCGGATAGCGTATGCCGTTGGATTCTTAACCTGCCGCGAGAACGGACCGAATCAGGAACATGTCTCAGTTACCTGATGACCGAGCAGAGTTCGATTCACACCGCCAATATGCTGGGCGCCAGTTTCCTAGCGCGTGCGGCTATGTTCAACGATTCTGACGAGTGTCGTAGTGTAGCTGCGGAGGCCATGAAGTACAGCTGCACCCGACAGCGACCAGACGGTTCATGGTGGTATGCGGAAGATCCGAAGTACCACTGGATCGACAACTTCCACACGGGCTACAACCTGGACAGTTTAAAAATCTATGTCGAGTCAACCGGCGACGACAATTACAGGGGGGAGCTTGAGCGTGGTTTTCGATTTTTTGTCGAACATTTTTTTGAGCCAGACGGCTGTCCTCGCTATTACCACAACCGCACCCAGCCCATCGACAGCCAGTGCGCAGCACAGGCCATCGAAACGTTGGCACATTTCTCAGAGAATTATCCGTCTGCCCTTAATCTGGCCTTGAAAGTGGCTAACTGGTGGATTCGAGAAATGCAGGATCCTTCGGGTTATTTCTACTATCGGAAATATCCCCTAATAAAGGCTAAAGCTCCTATGCTCCATTGGTCTCAAGCGGTGACCTATAGAGCGCTTGCTGTTTTATCAGAAGCGCTTGGTAATAACGAAGTGATATTTGAGCAAGTTGAGATTTAAGTCTCATTCTGGGATGGGTGAACTCCCTCGCCTTGCGGAAGGAGTTTTGGGGCCAACATCTGTTGGCTCGCGGTTATTTTGTGGCCAGCACGGGCACTGTCAGTGAGGAGCTATTGCCAAATCTTGGGTATGCAGTCATCAGGCGGCGACCTCATCTTCCCGGATTCCATTAATAAATTGAACGTCCTGGACCACTTCTCCCAGACGTCTATAACCCCGTAATCTGCGCCATCGTTTTTGTGCACTGAGGGATGCACTGAGGGATAGCTTGAAAACCATTGTCAGCAAGGTTTGGCGAGACAGGCAATTTCTGGTCTTTGCTGTACGCAAACGGACTGTAGCAAAGGTGGATTCGATCGGATTTGTGGTTCTCAGGTGCTGCCAGTGCTCAGCCGGAAAGTCATAGAAAGCAAGCAGTTCCTCTCGGTCCTTGACTAAACAAGCCTCCGCTTTTGGG
>JAFDHF010000122.1 GCA_019308905.1 Deltaproteobacteria bacterium | reverse complement strand
ACCTTCTACCTGAAGTCTATAAGGGCGTTGAATTCAAGGACGGCGAAAGGCTGACAATTGCCCATGAAAGAAGGCTCGCTGCCTGATTCGAATTTACACACCTATTGACAAGAGGTCGACGCCCACCCCTGGGCTGGTGCTAATTCTTTTCACATTAGCATAATCTTTCTTCACACTATATGCAAAAAATATCACAGCAGACAACCCGCATATCAAAGTGATGATCCGGAATCTCCATGCATTCAGCCACCTGCATGGTGCTATCCGGTTGGCATGAGAATTGCTTAGTACACCACGGCAGGGTAGACGCCAAGCCTATTTTCCTGTCTCCGAGAAAGGCAAACTGCTCCGAAAGGGCAGGACGCAAAGCCACCGGCCTAGAGTCATCCCAAATACAAAAGCAGCGGGGCTGCCGGGCAAAAGGGTTAAGGTTTAACTTGACCCGTCCTTTCGGATGAGTTTCGTATTTCTTAAGAACCGGAAAGGGGGGGGGAACCGAGCATTCGCCTGGTGGCATGGAGCAAGCGGGACAGAACGGCTGGATGCCCAGGGCATAGCCTGACCGAGGCGTAACTTGGACTCACAGTGAGCTTCCGGCACGAGCGAAATATTCTCGGTAGCCGTTGTCTAACGGGGGAGGATTTTTTGAATAACCAGGGATCAGGTAAAGATTCAGATGTCAACAGAATTGAGGCAATTGCTCCGGGTTCTTTTGAGCAAGAACGAGGAGTTCCCTCCTTTCAGGGCGTCGAACCATTCATCCGACAAGGATTCATCACCGAAAACAAAAAGATGAAACAGATCTTGCAACTGGTCAAGCAGATCGCCAGAGTTTCAGACATCACTGTGTTGATCGAAGGCGAGACCGGAACTGGTAAGGAGTTGATAGCGCAGGCTATCCATTCGATGAGTTCACGCGCCAACGGTCCCTTTATCGTCCTAAATTCTGGAGCTATCCCGAGCAGCCTCGTAGAAAGTGAGCTTTTCGGATATGAAAAAGGAAGCTTTACCGGAGGTCTGCACCACGGGAAAAAAGGTAAGTTTGAAATCGCCCATGGAGGAACCATACTGCTCGACGAAATCAGCGAGATGCCCTTGGAGGCCCAGACAAAGCTGTTAAGGGTAATCGAGAAGAAAGAGTTTTATCGTGTTGGAGGAACTCGACCAATTGCGGTGAACGTCAGGATTGTTGCGGCTTCGAACAGGAGCCTCGAGGAGGCTGTAAATGCAGGGCAATTTCGAGAGGACCTGTACTATCGCCTGAACGTTGCCAGGATAAGGATTCCTCCTCTCAGGGAAAGGAGGGAGGATATCATCCCTATTGCGACGTTCTATATGAGCAAGTTCAATCAAAAGTTTGGAAGGCGGTTTCACGCCATTTCTGACGAAGCTAAAGAAATATTGATCTCTTATCCGTGGAAAGGCAATGTCAGACAGCTTCGAAACGTTGTCGAACGCGCCCTCTTAACCCAAAACGCTGAGGTCTTGGAGACCAAGCATCTCTTCCTACCGGAAGGTCGGGTATCAGGGCCTCTCAAGCAAGAATCCTGTGGGTTTCCTGGCGAGTTACCAGATGAGGGGATAGACCTTGAAGCCGTAAACAAGAACCTTATTCGCCAGGCCATGGAGAAGTCCGGAGGCAATAAGACTAAGGCCGCCAGACTCTTGGGAATTTCAAGGCCCACTCTGGTCTATCGTTTAAAGAAATTCGGCCTGAAGACAGAATTCCGGCTTAAAGAAGCCGCAGACAAACGGCCCAACCCCGCTTCATCTTGAAGAGACGAACCGCTACGCCGGCCTGAGGTAAGGGTGCCCAAGCCTGGTATGGCTTTTGCTAATAAGCCTGCAAGGCACAGCGGTAACATCCATTTCAAGAGAGCAAAAATACAGATGGCTCCGAGAGGTTTTTTTCTCCCTCCCAGTACCCAGTCCACGCGCAGAGGCCCTGTGAAGCGGGCCAAGGCCGCAGCCGAGGAACAAGCCTGTGCCCAGGAGGCTCCAAAAAGTCCTCATCCCGCCAGGAACCCAAGGAGACGCCATCCGGGCTACCCCGGCACCCGAAGGGCTTCCGCGGGTGAACTCAAGAAGAGAATCCTTGTCATTGACGACCACGAAGCTTTCTTGGAGAGTATTTCTGCTCAGTTGCGCTACCTCCGTTACGCTGTCAGGACTACCTCTAATAGTCTCGAGGGGATCCACCTGCTTCGCCGTGAGGGATTTGACCTTGCGATCGTAGATATGATCATGCCAGAGGTCGGCGGACTAATAGTGATCAATGTCATCCGTCAAGAACATCCACGACTGCCCATACTGGTGACTTCCGGGTACCATGGGAAGCTCGTCGATGTCCTCAAGGATGAGCAAATCGAGGGAGTTCTTCCAAAACCGATAAGACTCAAATCCCTGATGAACACTCTCAACGGGATATTCTCTGGCAAAACCCGGGCAACCGGCCACGAGCCCTATCAGCCGCGTCGCCCAGATGCCTGAAATTTCAAGGAGTGTCAAGGAGTCGATCGGCTGGGCCTGATATTCGAAGCCTTTCCTGGGGCCAAGTCAGCCCCCTGACTATCGACTAGTTTTTCTGCATTCCATAGGTGGAAGGCACCTGTGAGAATCTGCCGGTTCGGGCAAAAAGTTTGCCCACGCCTTTGACGTATCAAATCCTCTTTTTACAGCAAATGGTACAAGTAAAAGAGACCTTACCCACCGCCTGATCATTGCGCCCAACCTTTTGTAATCCTTACCGAATTCTGGCTTTTTCCCGTTTGGCACACAAATGGCTTAATTCCAACTCGGGGATGGCACTTCAGAGACTCAAGAGAGCCTCTGACAATTGGAGGAGGAGATGGGCACCAAAAACAATAGAAAAACCAGACCCCCTGTATCGAAGACCAGGATACTTCTGGTCGACGACCAGCCCGAGCTTCTCTACATCCTCAAGTTCATTCTCGAACGCTCCGGTTTCCACGTCGAGAGCGCGGCAAATGGAAGGGAGGCTTTAGATCTTGTGGTCGCCGGACGCCACTTTGATCTCGTTATCACGGACATAAGAATGCCCAAAATGGACGGCCACGAGCTCTTGAGATGGATTCGCAAGTGGAAAGAAGACCTTCCAGTCATCATGATTACCGGGCATTCCACACAGAAGGATCGGCTGCAGGCCGTTAGGGAAGGGGCTTTCGCATACATTACAAAGCCTTTTGGTACCAAAGCGTTGTTGAGAGTTGTTAGGAAGGCGTTGAAAGGCGGTAATTAAAAGAGACGAAAAAGAGACCGACGCGATATGAAAAAGAACCTTCAAGAAGGATTTACCCTTGTCGAGCTACTTGTCATGGTGGATATCATAGCCGTCCTGGCCACTCTCGCGACAATCGTCTCTTCAGAATACGCAACAGAATCCAGGTGTTTTGAAATCTACAATGTGCTACCTCAAATAATCCGATCTCAGGCCATTTACTATATGAAGAACAACAAGTACTACGGTGCGTATCATAACGACCTCAAAAACCATGGGGTAGATGTATCAGAGACGAAATATTTTACCTATTCCACGTTTCCCAACGAGTTTTCGTCCTACTCGGTGAGAGCCGATGCAACTGAATGGGCACCAGGAGGCTGGGTTCTTTATGTCCATCGGGGTGACCCTGCATGGAGTTGTGATGGCGTACTGATAAAGAGGGATTGGTTACCAGAATAGCATTGGGTGAGGAGTTGGCTCCTACCTGACTCCTACTTTTGAAGTACACAAAGATAACGGAGTACCTCCTTCCGTGCATATGTAGAAGTACTGGACGGGTTTACCCCGTATAGTCTATCAGGATGGCGCTTGACCGGATCGCTTTTCATTCTGACGGCCAATACGCCACAAGGTTTCCGACAATGTACGAATCTTTCTTTGGATTTACCGAAGAACCATTCCGCGACACGGCGGACCCAAGGTTTCTGTACCTTAGCGGACAAAACCGGGAAACCTTAGACCGCCTGACCTATGGAATCAGGGAGAGAAAAGGCCTTGTTATCCTGACCGGAGAAGCCGGGACGGGTAAGACGACAATCATAAGAGCCCTGTTGGAAAAGCTGGGTGCGGCTTACCAGATTGTCTACGTTTTCAACCCAATGCCCTCGGTCACAGGTTTTTTCAAATATCTTCTCCACGAGTTGGGCCTTGAGGCAGAGAGCGGGTCAGAAGCAGATTACAGGAGGAGGCTGCGTCGCTTCCTCTCTGAGTCCCGCCTCCAAGGTAAGTGCTCGGTGCTAGCAATTGATGAGGCTCAGAATCTCAGTACCGCCTTGTTCGAAGAGATCACAATGTTAGCCAATTGGGAAGTGTCTGGCCAGAAACTCCTTCAGGTGTTGCTGGTTGGTCAACCTGGGGTTAACTCCACTATTAAGAAAGCCGATTTACGGCTAAAACAGAGTATCGCTCTCAGATTTCATTTGTGTCGGTTGAACGCCCGTGAAACCAAAGAATATATTCGGACAAGGCTGAGGATCGCTCAGACGAGAAATCCGGATTGCTTCACCGACGCCGCCATTCGAAAAATCTTCAAAT
>JAFDHF010000121.1 GCA_019308905.1 Deltaproteobacteria bacterium | reverse complement strand
CGATTCTGCTTTTTGCTCTGGCCTGGATGGTTTCGGGATCTGCCGGATTAGTGCTGGCAGGGCAATCGTGTGAGACGCCTCTTTCTGTAACCAAAGGGGTTTCTCCAAACGTGTTGATCATCTTCGACACCTCGGGCAGCATGGCCAACATCATCTGGCTCGACGGTTTCGATCCGACCGTCGACTACTCCACGCCCCTTCTTTCGGAAGGGAAAGAGGTGGTGTTCGCCCGGGAGAAGAAAAACTGTTTTCCCGACAACCACAGGGTCACGTTTCAAACATCCGAAGGAAGGGTCAAGCTCCGGTACCGCAAGTGCATGAGCTCCACGAAAATCTGCAGTGGAAGCGATTATCAGACCCGTTGGAGCGAGGCTGACGGTTATTTCTATTTCGATCGAAGGAAGGGAACATTTATCGACCAGGACGATTACGATCCCGGCGATTCGCAGCATATCAAAGCTTTCCTTCCCTATGCGACCTACAGTGTGGATGTGAGGGATACCGGTGCGTATTCGACCTGGTACAATTTCAACTATCTGAACTGGATATTCTACTATTCCACCCAGGCCCAGCGTGACGCCTTGAAGGCATTGCAGGACGACCCGGCAAAGAGGGATCTGTTGACGAGGATCCTGACGGCAAAGAGAGCCGTCAAGGAGGTGTTCAGATCCACCACAGAGGTGCGTTTTGGCCTCATGATTTTCGATGGTAGCGAGGGAGGGGAGATCAAAGCCGGGATACCCTCTAGTCTGGAGGATCTCGATCGAGCCGTGAACGAGATCTGGGCTTCCGGGTATACCCCTCTGGCCGAGGCTCTGGAAGATGCTTGGGATTATTTTTCGGACAAGCAAGAGGGTCCTGTTCAGTATTGGTGTCAGAAAAACTTCGTCATTCTGATCACCGACGGCCTGCCAACCAGGGACGGAGACGACCTGAGCGACTATATGAAGAAGGACTGGGATGGGGACAGCGGAGGTACCGAAGCAAACGGGTGGAAGGGGGACGAAACCGGCCGGTATCCCGGGCAAGGCTCAGACTATCTTGACGATATTGCCTACCACCTGTACCAATCGGATGCCAGGCCCGATCTGCAGAGGGAGAGAGAAAAGAGAAACATCGTAACATACACCATCGGCTTTACTGTGAGCAGCAGACTGCTTCTGAATACCGCTTTCAACGGGAACGGGCTGCACGGTCAAGAGGCGGAATGGAGCGACCCGAACAGCCCTCTTTACCACAGGTATTTTTACACGGCCGACGATTTTCAGGGGCTTCGAAGGGCACTTGAGAAGGCTATGAGAGAGGTTCTCATGTCCATCTCCTCCGGGACCGGAGCGGCCGTTGTTTCCACCGCGACGAGCACGAAGGATCTCGTCTTTCGCGCATCCTTCCACCCGGCTGGTTGGAAAGGTTTTCTCGAGGCCTTTGAGGTGGACGGGGATGTGGACTTCGACCGGGAGAGCCCGCGGTGGGAGGCCGGAGCTCTCTTGAACGCCACGAGCCCTGAGGATCGTAGCATATGGACGGCATTGAAGAGTTCCACGGGCATGGATGAGAAAGTGGAGTTCTCCGGGGTGAACCTGTCCGCCACGGGAATTGACAACAAGGAGCTCTGCACGCTGCTCGGGGCGGCCGATGCGGAGGAGGGAGAGGCTATAGTCGATTTTGTTCGAGGGCACGAGATTGCCGGCTTGCGGAGGCGTGGGGGGCACAGGCTGGGGGACATAGTCCATTCCACGCCCGTCGTGGTGGGTCCGCCGAATTGGTATTTCACTGATCTCTCATACATTCTGTTCCGGCGGAGTAAAACCCGGAGAGAGAGGATGGTCTATGTGGGTTCCAATGACGGGATGATCCACGCCTTTTACGTCGACGACCCGAATGGGGGGAAGGAAGCGTGGGCCTTTATTCCCAACAACCTGCTCGGCAAATTGAAGGTCCTTACGGATCCGGATTATGACGATTGTCACCAGTACTTCGTGGATCTGACCCCCACTGTAGTCGATGTCTTTATCGACCCGGACGGTGAGGCGGGAGGGCTCGAACCACAGTGGAGGACCCTCCTCATCGGAGGAGAGAGACAGGGAGGCAAGGCCTACTTTGCCCTGGACGTTACAGATCCGGGGGCTGACGGCTTCGAACCAAAGTGGGAGTTTTCCGATCCCCACCTGGGGGAGAGTTGGTCTATTCCGGCAGTAGAGAAGATTTTTCAGAGCGGACGGACAGAGGGCAGGTGGGTCGCCTTTGTCGGCAGCGGATTCAACAATGACGATGGGAAGGGATACCTTCTTGCTTTCGATCTGGAAACAGGGAAGAATCTTGATGGGACACCGCTTCTCGTTTCCGTCCGCGCTCCAAACATGCTGACAAGCCCGAGAGCCGTGGACATTAACGAGGATGAGTATGCTGACAGTGTTTTCACTGCCGATCTTTTCGGAAAGGTTTACAGGCTCGACATCACCTGCCAGGAGACTCCCAAGACCTACGAACCTCTTGAACCTGCCGCCTGGAAAGTCGAGGAGATTTTTCAGGCCAGGGACCGGAACGGGCAGATCCAGCCGATCACTCAACCGGTGGGTCTCTCCTTCTACTGCAAAGATCCTTCGGATCGAAGGTGCCGGAATCTGATGGTCTACTTTGGGACCGGAAGCTACCTGACCCTCGATGATAAGAAGAAGACCAGCGACCAGATTCCTCTTCAGAGTTTCTACGGGATCAAAGACGAATTCCGTCACATTACCCGGGATCAGGAGGGGATGAAAGACAGGACAGTCTCCGGGGATTGCGAGGAGAACCCCGATCCCACCAAGATAAAGGGATGGTATGTGGATCTTCGCCCAGGAGAAAGGGTCTCATCGCCGCCTCTTGTCGTGGGTGGACTGGTCTTTTTTCTTACTTTTATCCCCATTGACGACCCGTGCCAGGCCGGTGGAAAGACCTATCTCTACTACAGGGAGTTCGACACGGGCTGTGTGCCAAATCGGACGGTTTTCAAGGAAGAGGACCCGGATCCCCCGGGAGAAGCTCGCCCGGTCGGGAGAATCGAGATTGGTCGGGGGTACGCCTCAGAACTCCTATACTATGCAAAGACATCCGAGATGCTGATACAGACGAGTGATCATGAGATTCATGGGAAGACTGCCGTCTTGGGCAGGTCCGGTCTGAGTAGCTACTCCTGGCGGGAGGTTTTCTACTGACCCGCTTGGCCAGCCGAGATCCACCGTAGCCTCTCTGGGCTGACTAATCGGCTCATCTCAGCCGGTTGTGAACATGGCACGGAGCAGGTTTCTCTCTATCTCTTGTCATGGTCTTGAGCTTTTGGATTTGGAAGAGCCTGTAACCGATTTGACCGTATATTAGAAAAAGGGGGGTTCCGATGTCGAAAATAGACCGGGCGATTGTCAGTGTCTCAGATAAGACCGGAATAGTGGATTTCGTAAAGGGGCTGACTGCGATGGGTGTCGAGATACTCTCCACAGGAGGGACTGCAAGAATCTTAATGGAGAATGGAGTAAGAGTGATGGAAGTATCTGAATATACGGGTTTTCCAGAAATAATGGATGGACGGGTCAAGACGCTTCATCCCAAGATCCATGGAGGGCTGTTGGGGCGGAGGGAGAATCCCGGTGACAAGAGGGCGATGGAGATCCATGGGATCAAACCCATAGACATGGTTGTCGTCAATCTCTATCCTTTTGAAGCAACGGTGGCCCGGGAGGGATGTACCATGGAAGAGGCCATAGAAAACATCGACATCGGAGGGCCGACGATGATTAGAGCTGCAGCCAAGAACTACCGTCATGTGTCGGTCCTTGTCGATCCGGATGACTATGAGGGTGTCCTCCAGGAGATGAGGGGGAATGAGGGAATCGTCTCTCAGCAGACCAACTTCCGTCTGGCAAAGAAGGTCTTTCGTACAACCTCGCGGTATGATTGGGCAATCTCCAGATATCTGGATGCCTTGGGGAGTGAATGAGAAGGGAGGGGGTCCATGGGAAGGAGAGGGATGAGGGTCCTGGTTATCGGAGGGGGGGGCAGGGAGCACGCTCTTGTCTGGAAGATCGCGCAGAGCCCGATGGTGGAGGAGGTCGTCTGCGCTCCCGGGAACGGGGGCATAGCGCGGTTGGCCCGTTGTGTGGAGATCAATCCCACGGATCTCGAAGGACTCTCCAGGTTTGCCCAGGACCAGCAGATAGATCTGACAGTGGTGGGACCGGAGTTGCCTCTCACCATGGGAATCGTAGATCTCTTCGAGGCTCGGGGGCTCAGGATATTCGGCTCTTCGGGAAAGGCCTCGGAAATAGAGGGGAGCAAGGCCTTCTGCAAGGAACTGCTCAAGCGTTATGGAATTCCTTCTGCCGAACACGTGGTCTTCGAAGACAGGGACCGGGCGGCGAGCTATATACGGTCCAGGGGAGCACCGATTGTTGTGAAGGCGGATGGCCTGGCCGGGGGAAAGGGAGTGGTGGTGGCCCAAACAGAGAAGGAAGCTCTGGAAGCCCTCGACAGGATAATGGTTGCAAGGGATCTTGGCAGGGCAGGCGACCGGGTGGTGATCGAGGCCTGTCTGGAGGGAGAGGAGGCTTCTTTTCTTGCTTTT
>JAFDHF010000120.1 GCA_019308905.1 Deltaproteobacteria bacterium | reverse complement strand
CGAGACGACGTGCTCGCCTCGTTGTCTGCGGCCCACTTCGATCTGATCATCGTTGATGAGGCGCACAAGATGAGTGCCTATCGTTACGGCGACAAGACCGAGAAGACCGAGCGATACAGGCTGGGAGAGGCACTATCTCGAATCACGGAACACCTTCTTTTCCTCACGGCGACCCCGCACAAGGGCGACCCGGACAACTTTCGGCTCTTCCTTGACCTTCTGGAGCCCGGATTCTTTGCCACAAACAAGATGCTTCAGGACTCGATCAGGGACAAGGACAATCCATTGTTCGTACGGCGGGTCAAGGAGGATCTGAAAGACTTTGAAGGCAAACCCCTTTTCTTGCCCAGGCACGTACAGACTATCGCGTTCAATCTCGGAGCGAAGTCGCCAAACGAGAAGGAGCTTTACAACGAACTTTCCCAGTACGTCAGCACTCAGTACAACAAGGCCCTGACCAGGGACAAGAAGAGAAACATCGCCTTTGCCCTGGTGATCCTCCAGCGTCGGTTGGCCTCCAGTACATACGCCCTTCTCAAATCGCTGGAGCGGAGAAAAAAGCGGCTCGAAGCCCTGCTTGCAGGCGTCGAGCAGAACCGCAAGCCTCCCGAGGTTCTGGTCGATTTCGAGACCGTTGAAGAGATGAGCGAGGAGGCCCGCTGGAAAGAGGAGGAGATCTGGGAGACCCTGAGTGTCGCTGAAAACAGGGAGGAGTTGAAAAAAGAGATCGCCGTCATCGAAGGACTTGTTCAGCGCTCGCGAAGGATCATCGCAAAAGAAGAGGAGCTGAAGCTGAAGCAGCTCAAAAGGTCTCTTGAAGAGCTGAGCAGGAGGTATCCCTCGCGGCAGGATAAGAAGATTCTCATCTTTACCGAGTCGCGGGACACCCTCGAATACCTGGAAAGAAAAACCAGGCAGTGGGGATACAGGACCAACACCATTCACGGCGGAATGAGACTCGAGGAGCGGATCAAGGCGGAGGGGATCTTCAAAACAGAGACCGACGTCCTTGTCGCCACCGAGGCGGCCGGCGAGGGGATCAACCTCCAGTTTTGCCACCTCATGATCAACTATGACATCCCCTGGAACCCGAACCGCCTCGAACAGCGGATGGGGAGGATCCACCGGTACGGACAGCAGAAGGAAGTCCACGTGTTCAACCTCGTCGCCCAAGACACCCGCGAAGGAAAGGTGTTGAACAAGCTATTCGAAAAGCTCGACGAGATCAGAAAGGCCCTGGGAAGCGACAAGGTCTTCGACGTATTGAGCGAGGTCCTATACGATAAGAGCTTCTCCCAACTCCTGGTAGACGCGGCCGCCAACGCCAGGAGCATCGACGACATCCTGGATGAAATCGATATCACGGTGGACGAGGATTACATTGCCAGGGTCAAGGAGAGCCTCGGTGAGAGCCTCGCCACGCACTACATCGATTATACGCGAATACGAGAAATGGCACTCCAAGCAAGAGAATACAGGCTCATCCCGGAATACACGGAGAGCTATTTCCGGAAGGGGTTTATCAGGGCAGGTGGTAAACCGAAGGAGCGCCAGGATGGATTTCTTGCCGTTGATTCGATTCCTCTGAACCTGCGTAGAATTGCCGAACAGGATGGGTTCAAGAAACGGTATGGCGAGCTCGTGAGAAGATACCCCAAGGTTACCTTCGACAAAGATGTCGCTTTCAGGCACCCGGACGCCACATTCGTCTCCTTTGGACATCCCCTGTTTGAGGCGGTCATGAGTTGGATCGAAAAGAGTTTCTCGGGGTCTCTTCAAAAAGGAGCGACCTTCACGGACCCTGACGGGAGGCTCAATGGGTACATCCTCTTCTACGAAGGGGAGATCAGGGACGGCACCGGCAGGGTTGCCGGCAGGAGGCTTTTCGGGTTCCACCTGACGAACGGGGATGTAAACCCCATTAACCCTTCGGTCATCTGGGACCTCGCAGAGAGTCAGGGCTTATTGCACGACGAAATAGATTTGGACACCCTGAAGGCGAGAACATCTAGGGCCGCGATCGCAAGACTCGAGGATTACAAGGACGAAATCCAAAAGGAACGGGACCGGCAGGCCGAAATCAAGGAAAAGTACGGCGTTAAGTCACTGGAACACCTCATGGTCAAACTCGATGGGGAACTGATCTCCCTCTATGACCGGAGAGGCCGGGGAGAAAACGTCGATCTCATCATCAGGAACAAGGAAGAGCGGAAAACCGCGTACGAAAGAGCGCACCAAGAGCTGAACCAGGAGATAGAAAAGGAAAAAAGCCTCACCATGAGCATGCCCCGTTTTAGTGGGATCATCCGGGTCATCCCACCGACAGACGTCCAAAGCACCATGGCAAGCGACGAGGAGATCGATCGGATCGGCATGCGGGTCGCGATGGAATACGAAGCGAAGAATGGACGGGTCCCCGAGGATGTCTCCTCTGAAAACCTCGGTTTCGATATCCGTTCTGTGGATAAAGACAAGACCGCCCGGTATATCGAGGTTAAGGCCCGGAGCGCGACAGGTGCCGTGGCGCTCACCCAGAACGAGTGGTTCAAGGCGAGGAGATTCAAAGAGGACTACTATCTTTATGCGGTCATGAATGCGGCAACCAGCCCCCGGCTCTATGTTATCCAAAACCCGGCAGAAAGGCTCGAGCCCGACGAGAGGGTGGAGGTGGTGAGGTATGTCGTCCCACTCGCCGATATCGTCAAAAAGGGAGAGGAAGCGCGTGAAGAGCGATAAACGGTTTATCGAGGAGACCTTCCCGGTCAAAGAGGTGAGCATCGAGTCTGCCAAGGAGAAAAACATCCGCCACGGCCACATATCCACCCTCCACATCTGGTGGGCTAGGCGGCCCTTGGCATCTTCCAGGGCGACCAACTACGCCGCGCTGATCCCGGCGGCAGGCGATCCCGAGGAGTGGGACAAGAAACGCCAGTTCATCTCCGAATTCTCGAAGTGGGAAAACTCCCTGAATCAAACCATGATCGCTCGCGCAAGGGAAGACATCCTGAAGGCAAACGATGGGAAACCGCCCAGGGTCCTCGACCCCTTTGCCGGGGGCGGCGCCATCCCCCTTGAGTCTCTCCGCCTGGGATGCGAGACCTACGCGAGCGACTATAACCCGGTGGCCGTTTTGATCCTCAAGTGCACCCTCGAATATCCTCAGAAATACGGAAGACCGAAAAGAGTCAAAAGCGATGATCTGCTCCACACCGAAAAAACCATCAACCCCCTGCTCGAGGACGTGAAAAAATGGGGAGGCTGGGTCCTAAGAGAGGCCAAGAAAGAGATCGGCAGGTTCTATCCCGAGGACGGAAACGGTTCCACCCCGGTCGGCTACATCTGGGCAAGGACGATCCCCTGCCAGAACCCCTCCTGCGGCGCCGAGATCCCCCTGATGCGGCAATACTGGCTTGCCAAGAAGGCGAGAAAAAGAGTCGCCCTCTTTCCCTATCGAGAAGGCGGTGGGGTCAAGTTCAAGATCGTAGGCGACGGGTACGAGAGATGGCCGGACGGGTTTGATCCCTCACACGGCACGGTGGCTCGGGCGGTTGCCACCTGTCCGGTCTGCGGCTCCACAGTGGATGCGGATACAACGCACAGGCTCTTTCAGGAAGGGAAAGCCTCAGAGCGGATGGTGGCCGTTGTCCTGCACAGGTCTGGCAGAAGCGGCAAGCAGTACCGGCTTGCCACGGAGAGGGACATGGTCGTTTTCAGGGAAGCCGAGGAATACCTGAGAGAGAAACGGGAGAAGCTGATGCTCCAATGGGGCATGGACCCTGTGCCGGATGAGGGCCTGCCGCCGGCAGGAACATTAGGATTCAGGATTCAGCGATACGGCATGAACACCTGGGGCGATCTCTTCAATGCCCGGCAGAAGCTGGCGCTCATCACCTTTGCGGACAAGGTCCGCCAGGCCCACGACGAGATGCTCAAGGCGGGGTATGAGGCAGAGTATGCCAGGGCAGTGGGGAGTTATTTGGGGCTCGGAATGGATAGAACTCTAATGTTTTCATCAAGTCTTACAAGATGGAAACCAGATGCTGAATGTCCTGTGGATGTTTACGCTCGACAAGCTTTGCCTATGACTTGGGACTATGGCGAGAATAATCCCCTTTGCCCACACAGCGGCGCGTTCATAGATCAAATCGAGAGGATTCTGTATTCATTGAAGCAAACGTTTGTATGTGACAGCCATGCTATCATTACTCAGT
Organism: Deltaproteobacteria bacterium; assembly: GCA_019308905.1. Lineage (NCBI taxonomy): Bacteria > Pseudomonadati > Myxococcota > Myxococcia > Deltaproteobacteria bacterium. The sequence goes on along the minus strand of JAFDHF010000120.1, from coordinate 550 downwards.
CTTCTGCTGCATCCCTTTCGCTTCCTAGGGAGTATTTCGACGCCGTCCTCACCGACCCCCCATATTACGACAACGTGCCCTATTCCTACCTTTCCGACTTCTTCTATGTCTGGCTCAAGCGGACGATCGGCCATCTCTACCCCGACCTCTTCTCCACCCCCCTGACCCCGAAAAAGCACGAGATTGTCGCCTACTCCAACGGCCCCGGTGGGTGGGAGGACGGCAAGGCCTTCTTTGAAGAGATGCTGAAGAAATCCTTTCAAGAGATCCACCGGGTGCTCAAGCCCGACGGGATCGCCGTCATCGTCTACGCCCACAAATCGACCGCGGGCTGGGAGACGCTCGTCAACTCTCTGCTCGATTCTGGCCTCATCATGACCGGTGCCTGGCCCATCAACACCGAGATGCAGGCGAGGCTAAGAGCCAGAGAGTCTGCCACTCTCGCCTCATCCATCTACATCGTGGCCCGGAAGACGAAGCGCCGGCCCACGGGTTTCTACAACGACGTCAAGGAGGAGCTGAAACAACACCTCACGAAAAAACTCGATCG
>JAFDHF010000119.1 GCA_019308905.1 Deltaproteobacteria bacterium | reverse complement strand
GCGAACCTTGATAGGGTCACCGCGTGAGCTCAGGAGCGAGGGGACAAGGGTGTTCTCCTGCCAAGACAGAAAAAGATCGTGAAGTCATATACTTGCAAGAATCCTGGGCCGAAAGCTCAGGAAACTCCACAGAAGAGACTAAGTTTCCTCATCCTCATGGAGAAGACCGCCGTCCTGGGAGAGGCTCGTGGGGTTCGGTGACCGCAGGGGTAAGCCGCAAAGGGAACCCCCGGTCTTAGGGAAGGCCGAGCTTGACTTCTTCTTGTGCATTGCCTAATATACCCTGACACCTAAAACCCATCACGAGAAGGGAGAAGGACTATGTCCTGGGATGGAAACGATCGCGGAGGCTGGCAGGAAGGACCGCCAGACCTCGGAGAGGTAATCAAAAAGGCCAAGGATTCCATGGGATTCAGGGCGGGAGGACGGCCCTTCTGGCTTATCCTTGTTGGAATCATTGTGCTGGTTGTGTTGCTTTACACTGCGGTCTATACGATCCCAGTGGGCCACAGGGGAGTCGTCCTCAGGTTTGGCAGGTTTTCCGGCATAGTTATGCCGGGACTCCATGTCAAGATCCCTTTCGGTATCGATGTTGTCTACAAGGTTTATACGGATCAGGTGGGGACTGAGACCTTTGGATTCAAGACGATTCGCCCTGGCATCCGCACCCAGTACGAGAAAGGACCGAGCAGAGAACGGGAGTCGCTTATGCTCACCGGCGATCTCAACGTGATCGACGTGGAGTGGATAGTCCAGTTCAGGAGGGAGGATCCGAAAAGGTTCCTCTTCAACGTGAGGGACCCCATCAAGGCACTCAGAGACGTGAGCGAATCGGTGATCCGCCGCATCGTCGGTAACTGGAGCTTTGACTACGTGCTCCAGAACCGCGAGGAGGTCAACAAGATAGCTCAAGAGGAGATTCAGAAGATCCTCGATGAATACCAGACCGGCCTCCACATTGTCAACGTAAGACTCCAAAACGTGGTACCGCCGGATCCCGTGAAGGGCGCTTTCAACGAGGTCAACGAAGCCCAGCAGGAAAAGGAGAGGCTCATCAACCAGGCTCAGGAGACCTACAACAGAGAGATCCCCAAGGCCAGGGGAGAGGCGGAGAGGACCATCAACGGCGCCCGCGGGTATGCCCTGGAGCGGGTGAACAGGTCAAAGGGGGATGTGGCTAGGTTCCTGGACGTATTGAAGGCTTATCGAAATGCAAAGGAGGTCACCAAACGGCGTCTCTATCTCGAGGCGTTTCAGAAGATTCTGCCCAAGACCAAGCGGATCTATGTAATCGACAGCAAACAGAAGAGCATCCTTCCACTTCTCCAGCTCGGCAAGCAGAGCGAGGAAGGAGGTGAAGCCAAATGAAACGGATGGGAGCTTTCATCGGGGTCGTCATAGTGATTTTCCTGTTTCTTGTGGTTTCCGGAGCCTTCTACACGGTTCGGGAATGGGACCAGGTGGTGATCACCCGGTTCGGAGAGCCTATAGGGGAGCCGGAAACAAAGGCAGGCCTCAGGTTCAAGATTCCATTTATTGAGAAGATCCATCGTTATGAGAGACGGATCCTGCGGTGGGACGGAGAGCCGAAGGAGATTCCGACCCGGGACAAGCGGTTCATTTACGTCGATACCGCGGCCAGGTGGCGAATAGTGGATGCGCGGAAATTCCTAGAAGTCCTTGGCAGCTATGGTCAGGCATACGCCAAGCTCGACGACATCATCGACGCCGTTGTCAGGGACTTCGTCTCTTCGAATCCCCTGGTTGAGCTCGTCCGGAGCTCGGATTGGATGCCATTACTCAAGGAAGGGGAGGAGAAGATAATTTCACCCTTCCCGGAGAAAACCGCCAGGGAAACCGTTGTACTTGGTAGAGAAAAAATCACCCGGGCGATTCTGGCCGAGGCCTCAAAGGCCATGCCCGCCTTCGGCATGGAACTGGTCGATGTCAGGATCAAACGGATCAACTATGTAGAACGGGTCAGGCTGAAGGTTTACGAGCGTATGATATCGGAGAGAAAACGAAAGGCTGCCCAATTTCGGTCCGAGGGTGAGGGCAAGAGAGCGGAAATCCTAGGGCAGATGGAAAAGGAACTGAAATCGATCAAGTCCGGTGCCTATCGAACAGCCGAAGAGATCAGGGGAAAGGCAGACGCCGAAGCGACCATGATCTATGGCAAGGCCTACAATCAAGACCCCGAGTTCTACGCCTTTTTCAAAACCTTGGAGACATACAAGGAGGCTGCCTTCGAAAACGCGGTGATCATCCTCGGCACCGATTCGGATTACTATCGGTTCCTGAAGAACATTCCGAGATAGGCCTGCCGGCTCTGCGATCATCGGTCAGGGGCTCGCCTCCCGAGGCGAGCCCCTTTGGCCGTCTAGAGGTCGCTCCAGCTTCCGTATCTCTCCCTTAGAACCCTGTGAAGGATCTTTCCGGTCCCGGTTCGGGGCATCTGTTCGTCTTTGATAAAGTCGACCGACTTGGGTATCTTGTAGCCGGCGATCTTCCCCCGACAGGACTCGATCAGTTCCTTGGCCAGTTCTTCAGAAGGCGCATAGCCGTCATGGAGGATGACAACCGCCTTGACAGCCTCGCCCCACTTCTTGTGGGGGACGCCGATGACGGCCACGTCCTTGACTGCGGGGTGAGGTCCGAGTAGGTTTTCAACCTCCGAGGGATAGACGTTTTCTCCCCCTGTTATGATCATGTTGGCTTTCCGGTCCACCAGGTAGTAGTAACCGTCCTCATCCCTTCTGCCCATATCCCCTGCCGTGGACCACTCTCCCTCAAAAACCTCCTTCGTCTTTTCCGGATCCTTCCAATACTCCTTGAAGGCGATCGGGGTTCTGGCAAAGATCTCTCCCACTTCTCCCTCAGGTACCTCCCTGCGATCTTCGTCGAGGAGTTTGATTCGATCTGTGCCGAATATCTCCTTACCGATGGAACCGAGTTTCCTCATCTGATCTTCGGGGCGCAGTAAGGTCATAAGACCCTGTTCCGTCGACCCATAGGCCTCCCATAGTTCGGCATTCTTGAAGTACTTCATGATTTCGATTTTCGTATCTCTTCTCGCTGGAGCCGAGGATATGAGGAGTTGCCGGATCGAGCTGACATCGTATCTGGCCTTCACCTCTTCAGGAAGGGCGAGCATCATGATGTAGTGGGTGGGAACCAGAGATGTGAAAGTGATTTTTTCCCTGTCGATGGTCCCGAGAAGATCCTCCGGGTCAAAGCTCACCATGTTGTACACAAAACAAGACGCTCCCACATAAGTATAGGCAAAGGAGTAGAAGATCGAATTGATATGACACATGGGCATGACGAGCATGACCCTGTCATCCGGCCTTACCCCCATATTGATATCGTTGAGGACATACTGGGCTATGTTGCTCTCGTGGGTTCTAACTACGCCCTTTGGCCGCCCTGTGGTCCCAGAAGTGTACATGATGTTCCAGATGTCCGCTCCGTCCACTACGACATCCGGGTAATCGGGGCTGCCCTTTTTCATGAGATCCTCGTAGTGGACATATCCCGGAGGGGCTTTGCCGCTGCCCATATACACGTAGTTCTCTGGTGGAATGGGAAGTCTCTTGCGAATGGAGTCTACGGTATCGACAAATTCCTGGCCGACAACAAAAGCCCTGCACTCCGAATGGTTGACGATGTACTCGATCTCCGGAGGAGCCAGGCGGAACATGACAGGAACCGTCACCTGCCCACCCTTGGCCGCTGCCGCATAGATCTCCATCCATTCCACGGCGTTGTATGCGATGATGGCGAAACGGTCTCCGTGAGTCAGCCCCATACCGGCAAGTGCATTGGCCAGACGGTTTGAACGGTCGTCCCACTCCTTGAAGGTGTATCGCTTGAACTTGTCGGCGATAGCCTCCTTGGTTGGGTTGTTGATAGCCTGAACCCGAATGATTTGACCCACCGGGAGCCACTTGCCGGTCTTCATGATCGTGGAGCCTCCTTTCCCATCGCCTCCCTGAGCATTTTAGCCAACCCGATTTGCATTGTCAAATCGATTCCCCCTGGCGTGGAAAGCCGAGAGTTCGCGCAAGCAGGTAAGAGAATGACCCGCTCGAGGAGAACCCTGGTGAGGCTTGTCACCAGCTTCAGACTCTTCGCAACTGCGAGAGAAAGACCCGATGGAATGTCGTGCCCGCTCCCTGTACCCGCAAGCGGGCATGACCAGTATCATGGGGGCTACAGCAAATCCAGATCGGTGAGTATCCGGCGGAGCTTTTCTCTCTCCGGTTCCTTCAGTGGAGTGAGAGGCTTTCGGGGCACGCCAACCGCCCGACCCAGCATGTTCAGTCCGTCCTTGAAAACCTGAACAAAGTGCGGGTAATTGTCCCGCCGGTCGACGCAAACGAAGTTCACCAACGGGATCAGCCTGTCCCACAGCCTCCTTGCATCATCGAGACGACCCTGCTGAACGGCTTCATACAGGTCAACACACTGTTTCGGTATAAGGTTGATTCCACCTGTCAGCCATCCGTCGGCTCCGACCATCAGGGCCTCGAGTCCATTCACATCATGCCCGTAGTAGACAACCAGCTCGTCACCACATAGATGTTTGAGTGTGTGCACTTTCCATGGATCCCCGTGAGCGCATTTTATGCCTTGGAGGACCCCCTCTCCGACCAGCCCGGCGACCTCCCAGGGATTGAACTCGTACCCGCTGAACCAGACGTTGTCATACAGGATGATCGGTATGTTGATGGCCTGTCTCAGGTCCCTGAAGTGGTTCATGGCGTCATGTTTCGGGGGATTCAGGTAGTAGGGAGGAATCACGAGAACACCCTCTGCCGGAGCTCTTGTCAATAGGTGTGTAAATTCGAATCAGGCAGCGAGCCTTCTTTCATGGGCAATTGTCAGCCTTTCGCCGTCCTTGAATTCAACGCCCTTATAGACTTCAGGTAGA
>JAFDHF010000118.1 GCA_019308905.1 Deltaproteobacteria bacterium | reverse complement strand
AATACCAAGGTCCACGGAAACACGTTACCGTATGGCTGGCTAGGCACGCATTATTCTATGGGGCGTAAGATTTTCTCGGGAAATGCGGTCTCCGGGGTCTGGGCCTACCAAGCAAGTGATTACAAATTCCCTGGCAAATCCAACCACTCGATGCCGCCCGAGTGGCCGGGCTGGGAGGTGCCTTGATATGGATGAATGACAATACTTGCTGATGCGGGAGTGAAGGCGGGTCAAAGTAGCCTGCCTTTTTCTTTATCATCTTTGGTTTTACCCCATGATGGAAAAGAAGAGGAGTGCTCGACCACTAGAGGCAAATTCTGCTACTATCCGACTATGAAAAGCCCGAGACCAGTCGCCACTGGAAAACAGGCGGCAATGATGATTCGGTACGCCTTGAAGGAACAATCTTTCTATTCTCTGATTGAGCATCATGACTTCTGTGTGGAGATTCCTCCTCGTTCAGGTGGCCATCTCCATCAGTTCCATACGAATCCGTAGAATCCGGCGTATAGAATCCGATCGAATCCGTCGAATCCGGAATCCGGGACGCATATGATTTTATGCTTTACTTCTTGTTCTTGTCAATTTCCATCGTTCGATGGACATATGCCAAGAAGAACGAGGATAGATCCTGCCGGTGCCATCCATCACATCGTCATCCGACATCCCCAACCATGTTCATTGGCTCTGTCCTTGGTCGTGGCAAGGATCCCCACATTTCAAATCGCGAAATCTGCTTTGCTACTGGGCCAATCGTGAACCGGGAATGAGCACGGTTGAGTCGTCACGTCGCATGGGGGTTTCCCAGTCAGCGGTAAGCAGGGCATCGTTGAGGGGTGAAAAAATTGCTGTTAAAAGTAACTTCCGCCTATGAACCATAGCCTAACAAAGTTTTCCATAAAATCATAGGCGTCCCCTAATGCCTACTAATGCCCGCCTAATGCCCGCCAATGTCTGAGAGGCCGCTCAAACCGGCCGGCCTCTCTCCTTAACAGGGATCGTTTAATCTGTCGAGTCAGAACCCCTCGATCTGTTTTGGGAAGTAGTCCTCACAGGTTCCCTCCCTGTAAACGTCAGCTCAGAACCCCTCGATCTGTTTTGGGAAGTAGTCCTCACAGGTTCCCTCCCTGTAAACGTCAGCCGTAGCGCAGTGGAGACCTCCTCCAAAGGGATAGGCATCTCTAAAGGGAACGGGAATGACCTCGAAGCCGAGCTTATCAAACTGTTCCATCTGATGGACCTCACTTGCCTCAACACAGACCGTCTTGGGGTCGAGGATGAGTACGTTCATCGAAAGCCAGACGCTTGAGTAACACAGGGGGGGTGGGGTCTTGTGGGCTGGCTGGGCCGCGTCTATGATCTCCCAGCCGTTGATCTCGAATAGCTTTCTCTGGTCTTCTGGAAGTCGCCGATTCGGGTTGTTGATACAGAGGCCGGGGCGAACCGGCACAAAGGTAGCATCGATATGAATCGGGTATGGATCGCCAGGGAAGTTCACGGCATGGATTCGGTGCTCAGGAAAGTGGCGTCTCAGCCAATCCACGGCCTTCAGGTTGGTTGTAAATCCATGCTGGGGAAACAGATCCTTGCCCATGCGGCAGACATCGGCTGCGTCGAACAGGGGTTCCTCTTCTGTGGTCACGAAGAATTTCTCCGCGGTCCACTTGAGTCTCTGCTCAATAGTGATCTTTTGGTTAAAGTAGTCCGGTCTGTAGTCCGCATCCGTCAACCTCGGCTTCGGGGCAGCTTCCCACCTCATCTCCGGGTCTTCCTCGAAATACCTCTGGAGCAAAGGCCTGTACGCCAGGTATTCGAACCACCGACACCTGTAGGACATGGTGGCCTCGAGGATCTCTTTTCCGACTGTAAGGAGCACGTCCCTTGGTGGCATACACCCGAACATGGAGTTGACTCTCCAATCAGGGGTCCCAATGGCCTGGTTCCACTGAAGCGGTGTCGGCCTGTCAACCCGAACCCCTCTCTCCTCAAGGATCCTGGCGAAATTATCGAGTTGCGCGTTAGCCTTCTCAACGGTCGCCTGAGGCCGCGGACCGTGCATGCCCTTCCCGAACCCCTCTCTCCTCAAGGATCCTGGCGAAATTATCGAGTTGCGCGTTAGCCTTCTCAACGGTCGCCTGAGGCCGCGGACCGTGCATGCCCTTCATGTCACTGTCTTCGGGCACTTTGGCATCGAGGGCCGGCTCAGGCCACGGAATGCAACAGTAATCCGCTTTGCCAACGATGACATGCTTCAGCGGATCCCATTCGTTCCATGAGTTCACGATTGTTCTTTGGACATGACTTTCCATGGTTCCCTCCACTCAATACTTGAAATTCTGCAGGTCCTTGCAGTATCTACCCGGTCGCCCCTGAAAAACGGGGGTTCTCCTTTCTGAAAAAACTCTCTCACCCGTTCCAAAGCCTCCCTCGCCTCGACCTCCCAGAACCCGGCGGCCTTGGACAATGGCAACTCACCTCTTCAGGAGAGGCTCTCCACGGCAAGAGCTCTGACCCGGAAACTTCGTAATCTTTCCTCCACGGCCATTTCTCTCAGACACGATAACCTGGTGTGAGGCATACAGGCCCGCCATAGGTGTGCCCGCTATTCATTTCTTGCGCAAGAAGTGCTGTGCGACCACCGGAAGACTGATCGTGACAATAAGCATCACCGTGGCAAGGACATTTATCTGAGGATTCAGCTCTGTCCTGATCATTGAGAATACGAGGATCGGGACCGTAGTAGCATGGGGTGTCGCCAGGAACTGGGTCGCTGGAAATTCATCAAAAGAGATGGTAAAAGCCAACATCATTCCGCCGATAATTCCGGGAGCGATGATCGGAAGGGTAACGGCCCTAAAGGTCTGAAGACGGTTGGCACCGAGATTCATGGCGGCTTCCTCAAGGGATCGATCAAAGCCTGCCAGACGAGCGCAGACGACTACAACCACATAGGGAATCGTCAGGAGGGTATGAGCCATGACAAGACCCACAAAACCCCTCGGGAAGTGGACAAAATCGAAGAAAGAGAGGAGAGCCACCCCGAAAACTACGCCCGAGATGACCATGGGTGCAAAGATCACCGCATTAAGCATCTCCTTTCTTTTGAAATCTGACCGGACGATTGCAAAAGACGCCAGGGTTCCGATGATCCCCGACAGAACAGCCGATACCATTCCCAGGGCGAGGCTGGTACGGAGCGCGGCCAGGAGCCTATAGTTGGTTAGAAATCTCAGATACCACTTGAAACTGAACCCCGGCATGGGGAATGAGACGATGTCCCTGGGATGGAAAGACATGAGAATCACAACCACGATGGGAGCAAAGATAAAGATATAGACTCCCACGGTGAACCACCTGACGAACCATTCCCCTGTAAAAACCCGCCTCAATCTGACATGATCCCCCTTTCTCCGATTCTACGCACTCAGAATACGCCTTATGCCGATCAAACGGTCGTACATCAAGATAAATACAATCATGAGCCCCAGATATATGATGGAAGCAGCGGAACCGAAAGGCCAGTCAAAGAGGTTGAGAAACCGCTGGGTGATCACCATTGTGATCATCAGGTCTTCGGGGCCTCCCAGAAGGGCAGGAGTGATGTAGGATCCCACGGTCAATACAAATACCAGAAGACACCCCCCGGCAATGCCCGGCATGCTGAGGGGAAGGGTGACCCTCCAGAAAGCCTGGAGCGAATTGGCGCCGAGGTTTTTCGCTGCGTCCACCAGGTTGAAGTCGATCTTGTCGATGGTCGAAAAGAGGGGCAGGACCATGAAGGGGAGGACCCAGTGAACCAGGCCGAGAACCACGGCGAACTCGCTGTAAAGAAGTTTGAGAGGTTGCGAGATGATACCGAGTTTCATGAGGTAGACATTGATGATGCCCTCTCTTCCGAGAATGAGAATCCATGAATAAGTGCGGATGAGAAAACTCGTCCAGAAGGGGACAATCAACAGGATAATCAGCAGGGTCCTGTGCCTAGACTTACTCGTGGCTATGTAATAGGCTGGAATGTACGCGACGAGAAGCGTTCCGGCGGTGACTTCTATCCCGATCACAAGGGACTTGATCAAAACCCTCCGGTAAACGGGTGTCGTCAGGAAATGGATATAGTTCTTTAGGGAGAAAGTGTACTCAATGGTTCCCCCAAATCCCCTGAGGCAGAAGCTGTAGAAGAGGATGATAAGGATGGGTACAACCAGGAAGGCGACCACCCAAAAAAGGATGGGGCCCAGCTGAATCGCCAGGGCGAACCGCTTATTGTCGGTCAGACGCTCAAGCACACCCGTCTTCTCTGCCAGCGTCTCTTTGAAAGCCCTCATACAAACCCGCTCCCGCCTTCACCTCTTTCCGCCAAGAGCCTCCCTCTTCCCTGGCGTGAGCCCCCGCAGGAATGGCGGGCTGGGAAGAAACTACTCCCAATCGATCGATACATAGATAGGTTTTCAGCTTTTCAGGATAATACAACTCGTGAAACGGATCTCTAAATCGACCGAACCTCCTCTGCTATGGGGCGCCATCTCCTCGGTCTGTTCAATGGCGAGGAGGGTCTCTTGATTATCGAGCCGGAGGTAGTAGTATATGTTACTCCCGAGATAGCTGACGTTTTCGATCGTTCCCCTGAGAACGTTCATCCCCCCTTCACGGTGTTTTCTGGAGCTCTTCTCCGACACCCTGATCCGTTCGGCACGGATGAGGACCTTGACCGTATCGCCCTCTTCAACCCCTTCTCTAACAACCGCTCCGAGGGTGAGGCCCCCTTTAAGTTGAACAACCGCCTCATCTGCCTGAATGGAGAGTACCTTGCACTCGAAGAGGTTGGATTGTCCCAGGAATCGGCCCACAAAGAGTGATTGTGGGTTCTCATAGACCTCAAAGGGGGTCCCCGTCTGCACGATCTCCCCTTCGTTCATAACAATGACCCTGTCAGACAGAGTGAGGGCCTCTTCCTGATCGTGGGTGACGAAGATGGAGGTTATCCCCACTTCCTGTTGAATCTGCCTCAATTCGACGCGAAGCCCCTCGCGAAGCTTTGCATCCAGGTTTGAAAGGGGCTCATCAAGAAGCAACACTTTTGGCTTGATCACCAGCGCCCTGGCCAAAGCGATTCGCTGCTGCTGCCCGCCGCTCAGCTCGGAAGGTTTCCGATCCTCGAGCCCTGGCAACCGCACCAGTCGCAGCATCTCTCGCACGCGTTGCTCTATCTCGTTCTTGGGCGTCTTTCGGTATCTCAAGCCGAAGGCGATATTGTCAAAAACCGTCATGTGGGGGAAGAGGGCGTAGTTCTGAAAGACCATTCCCGTGTCCCGCTGATAGGGGGGCAGATCATTGACCTTTCTGCCCTGAATAAAGATCTCCCCTGCCGTGGGTTCTATGAAACCAGCGATCATACGGAGAGTCGTTGTCTTTCCGCACCCACTCGGGCCCAAGAATGAGACGAACTCCCCCTCTTCCACCTCGATCGACAAATCCTTCACAGCCGTGAACGATCCAAAGGTCTTTGTGACATTCCTCAGTTCAAGATCTTTCACGAAAGGGGCCTCTCTCAAGGCGTGAGGAGACCCGCAAAGACCATAAGGCCTTTCCGAACTCCCTCACGTCTCGGGTTCTCGCTCCGCGCTATCCACCCATCTTGATCTCGTTGAACTTCTCCGTCCACTCCGCGTTGTGCTTCTCCTTGTATGCGTAGTCGACGAATTTGTATTTCTGAAGCGTTCCCGTGGGGTCGAAGTCCGGGAGACTTCTGATCGTCTCCGTGACTTTGTATTTTGAAGGATCCAGAGAGCATGGATACTTCGTCAATTCGGACATGCGGGCCGCGATTTCCGGTTTGAGCATGAAGTTCATAAGGACTTCGACGGTATACTTCTTCTTCGAGCCCTTCGGGATACACCAGGCCTCCACCCAGGTGCTCGCCCCTTCTTTGGGTATCACATACTCTACAGGAACGCCCTGAAGCTTGAGATTGAGGGTTCTTCCACTCCAGAATTCACCGAGATAGATCTCCCTGTTGGTGAAGAGCTGCTGCATCTCCATCCCGGAACTCCAGTATTTCAGGACGAGTTTGTGTTGTTGCCTGACCGCGTCCCAGAGGGCATCGTAGTCGGTGATATTGTTCGGGTCCTGCCCCAGGTAAAGGGCCGTTGTAAAAACCCGGTACCAGGCCATTTCGTTCATGGAGATCTTCTTGGCGTACTTCTTGTCCCAGCAGGGTGCCCACGAGTCTGGTTTGGGCTCCACCTTCTCGGTGTTGTAAGTCAGGGCCGTCGTGCCGAACACGCTGGAGACCGAACGGATCCTCCCGTCCATCTTGATCCCCGGATCGTAGATGGGCTTCTGGAGGGGTTTCATCATGTTCGTGAAATTCGGTATGTTCTCAAGATCAAGGGGTTCGAAGAGCCCCTGCAGTACTCCTGGGTAGAAGCCGCTTTCGTTGATGGTGATAAGATCGTACGCACCGGCACCCCCTGCCCTGATTTTTGCCAGGATCTCCTCCTCGCCGCCGTGACTGCTCTGCAGTATCTCAACACCGTACTCCTTTGTAAAGGGGTCAAGCACCGCCTTGGTCAGGTTCTCCTGCCAACTGCCCCCATATGAACTGAATGAGATACTCTTTGCCAGCTTAGATCTGTCGACCTCGGCCTTGCCTAGGATAACCGAGGGGAAACCGATCCCCGCGGCCGCCGCTGCACCCGCGGCACCGAGTCCCTTGAGAAAAGTCCTCCTGCTGACGTCATGATTCTTCTTCCTTTTCATGGTGCTAATCCTCCTTGGTTTGAAAAAGAACTCACCCCCTCATCACTATGGGAACAGTCATCTCACCCTCTTTCCGCAAAGGGCCGGCCTCTGGTCTGTTCGCCTTACTCTTCACCGACCCATTTCGATTCTCCCGCCTCTGCGCGGAGAGCCTCGCCTCATGAAGCCTTCTTGTCCGCCTTTTCGGCGATCTTTTTCATCTCCTCCATCAGCTTCTCGTCCATGGGCTCGGGCTGATGGGTCTCCAGGATCTGATCCATCTTCTCCTTCACCCTG
>JAFDHF010000117.1 GCA_019308905.1 Deltaproteobacteria bacterium | reverse complement strand
CCCGCCACAAGACATATTTCGGATGGATTCGGTGGAAGAGTGTAATCCGCCGTAGAGCCGCGTGGGATAGGCGTCTTGGGATCTGCCCGGGGCGGGGATCGAACCCGCACGCCCGTTTCCGGGCACAGGATTTTAAGGGCTGCTGCGTGATTCTGTAAGTTGTAGAAATAACAAGAGAAACAGCGTCTCGCTTAATTCTCACCTTTGGCAGGAGTTGCATTTAGTGAGATCAGACGAGATTCCGGCGGGCACAGCCTGGGCACAGGTATTTTCTTCTAGTGCCCTAGGATGCTTTACATGATCGGGCTTTTGATAGAGGTCTTATTACCGTAACGCCAGATTTGACAGTACAAGTGTCAACTCTCCTTGAATCCGAGACTATTCCATTCGCCACCAAGGAGTTCCTTTTCGCTCGGAGCGGTAGACAGATAGAAGCGCCCCATCGGTTCTTGCCAAATCCACAATTCCTCGAATGGCATAATCATCACGTCTTCAGAACCTGAATCTTGATCAGCCCCTTTTTCGGCTCAAGACCACAGGATCACTAATCCTGTGCGCCATCCCAGGAGCCATGAAAGACACGGGTTCTGGAAGGATGTGTGCCCAAAGTGTGCCTGTGAGGATGTGTGATGTTGACCTGCCTGGGATTCCTGTCAGGTTCCTTTCGAGGGCTCTGCGGCAGATGCTAAGTCGTTCCCCAGGTTCCGCCGCTGCTTCTCCCATCCGAACATGATTTCCAGTCCAGCCTTAGCAGCTGTGATCGTCTCTTCCGTAACGGGGACGCTGAGCGTAAACCGTCCGCCTCCATGGAAAGGCCCGGCTTTTTGAATCGCTGCGCGCAGACGCTCAGCTTCTGCTGGGTCGGAGACCGCCTTCAGGTAAACCTGGAACAGGGGTTCTGGTGACATGCTGTCGGTGGGAGGGTAGCCGTATAGGAACGAGGTCGTATCGCCGTGAATCTCCCGCCGGAGCCGGACGCTGAACCCTACCTGGCCCCAATAGATTTCCAGGTTGCGACTCCTTGCCTCGTTCAAGATGTTGGTGAAGAAGATTCTCGCCTTCTCGGGGCAGGCCGCCAGGAAGGAACCTTGATCGGTCTTCTTCCGGGGACCGCTCGATCCGGTCTTCGCCGCCCGGCTGGCTTCGGTCTGCCCGACGACCCGTGGGACCAGAATCTGCGGCAGACCGTCGCCCTCGTATTGGACCAGCTCCAAGCCGATGACCTGGATGCGAGGCATCTGCTCGTTCAGGAACTCCAGGATGCGCCTCAGCTCCGGCGGGATCTTGTCGGCGACGAACACCAGACGCACCCGGCCACTCCTCAACCGGTTTGCGGCCTCATCCCAGAACCTGTTGATGCGCTCTTCCGGGTCCGTCTCTTCATCCGGTCCAACCAGGCCGAGGATCGCCTCAGCCAGCTGATCCGCACCGCCCAGTTTGTCCATGGCAGTCGACCGCATCCGGTCCACCGGCCAATACTTCTGACCGTTGGCGGCATAGTCAAGCATCTGGCCGACGACCTCCCGCCGGATTCTCGTGTCGCTCGCCCGCTTGACCTCAACGAAGGTCGGGGTAGCATCCTGGTCCAGGAAGAGATGATCCAGCGCCCACCGGTCCGAGCCTCCTTCGCTGTCCGGCACACCGAATTCCCGGCCCACCAGCAGGAATCGCACATCCTTTCCGGGTTCAAACGTTTCCCCAGCCAACAGTTCAGGATACTCTTCGAGGAGGCGCTGCAGGATGTCCTCGCTCTCGTATGGGCTCCGGGCGACCTCCCCAAAACCGCCGTCCGGTTGGATAACAAAGATCTTATCTGAAGAATCATCCATCTGCTCTCGTTCTCCCTCAACAACCCGGTTCATAACAGGCCCGCATAACCATAGGCTTGGCGTCGCTTACCTGTATGTGATTTTGCGCACCTCTTCGGCTATATCCAACGGAGCGCAGTTTCATGAGCCTTCTGGGACACACAAAAGGTGGGGTCATGGGCCATCATCCCCTTCCCGAGAGGTGGTCAGGGGATCGACACCAGCGTCACAGCGTCACAAGACCTCCTCAAGAGGGAAACCTGTGCGTGACGATGTGACGATCATGACGCTTCCCAACGGTCTTGCTGGGATCGGAGGAGTGTCTTGAAAGACAAAGTACGTCGTGTTGTGCCAAATGTTGTCAAAGGATTCTTCCAACACCTCTTTGGGGTCCCACTTACTAAGCTGGGCCTCCTGCTTGAGCCAATGGCTCTTGTGGAGTCAGGTCACGGCCTGCATGCCTACTGGATCTTCGAAAACCCCGTTTCCTTGCGGGACGCCACGAATTACCAGGCGATGCTGAAGGCACTGCAGGACAGGCTCGGTTCTGACCCGTTTCACGACCTGCCTCGCATTATGCGGGTGCCGGGGACGATGAACCTGAAGGACCCGGGGAATCCTGTACCCTGCCAGATTCTCGAGGCAGATTTTACCCGCCTCTATTCACCCTCGGACTTCAGGTTCCTGTTGAACGAGCAGCTCTCCCTGAACGGTCAGGCAGACCATGAGGGGATCATTCCGGAGGGGAGGCGCAATAAGATCCTGACCGCTATTGCCGGAAAGCTGCGAAATACTGGTCTCCAAGCGGATGAACTATTCAAAGCTCTTTTAGGGGCCAATGCCAGTCGGTGTCATCCTCCACTACCAGAAGAGGAGGTCGCCCGGATTGCCCACAGTATCTCGAAATACCCTCAAAATAGCGTTACTTGTGGGAAACAAACAAACCAAGCCACCAGGATTGCGGCGCTTGCCTTGTCCCGTTGCATCAACGAAAATTGTTACCGAAATAATCTGACATGAAATTTCCATTTTGATCGGATTCATCGAGGATTCGAGCTTTCTCCTTCTTCGTTGACAGATTCTAGTGACTTTTCGATATCTCCAGAGTGTAGAGATATTCCTGAGCATTCCCCCATGCCTAAGAAAACCCTTTTTCCGGAATGTCGAGTGGGATGTGAGGATTTAGCCCCCATATTTCGGTAACATCCTATGATGCAACGACCCTTGTTGGGTAACATTTTTGGTGATGCAATGCGAGGGGAAAAAGTTCTTGACGCCGGTCAATCTTCATTATGTCCTGATGATTTGAGAGGATCTCAATCAACCCTATTCGTCCCCCAGGAGAATATATTCTTCGGGTGATGCTTCAAGTATCCGTTTACCTGACTTCTCGACCCCGATTTCCTCAATCCAGAGACGCACTTTCTCAGGGACATCCGGTCGGAGACACAGAACCACAGAAGTTCCCTTCTTGGTGTGGAAGGTAGCTCTTCCAATCGGACCTTTTGTGACCGTCAGGTTTCGTTTCCCGGTCGTACAACCCGAGCCCAGCTGGATTCCATCAATCAAACAGGAGGGTGGCGGAGTCAGTGGGCTTTCCACTTCAACCGTCATGTCGAAATAGCCCGGGCTGTCCAGCAGGTCCCTGGCCATCAGGCCCATTTTGTAGCCGAGGACGACATAAGGACCGATATGGCCGTGAAATTCCTCAATTCTCGTCAACTCAGGAGTTTTCACTTCCACTTCCACCATCCCTGAACCTTCCCGATGATTGTGATCCTGAAACGTCTCCAGTGTATCCATCTGACCACAGCTCGTCACCAATATAGCGCAGATCAAAACAAGCCAGTATCGCATGTCGCCCTCCGTCCTTTTGTTACTGTTACCTAACGCCACTACGGGGTTTCATGAGTTCAGTTCCACTTGAACGAGCCACCCAGATCCAGTCCCACCATCCAGATTCGTCCCGGCATGGGATAACCGGGGCGAAATTCATACAGTGAATCCGTTAAGTTCTCTCCCGCCACAAAGATCCCAATTCGATGGTTGACCTGGCATCCCAGGCGACCATTGAGGAGAAAATAGGCATCGATTGTAGCCCCTGGACCCGGGAATCGAGGATTGAGCACATGTTGCTTGTCTACCCACTCCGAGTCGAAATTCAATCTCCAATGACGTCCCATCCTCAGGCTGGCGCCCGTCACCCACGTCCACCGGGGCGCGTAGGGGACATTTGAAGGATTCGTGTTCATGTAGTTGCCACCCAAATACAAGATAAGAGTATCTAGTGGCATCGCTTCCAGATTGATCTCTCCGCCGGTCGTTTTGTAGTCACCAAGATTGGCGAAGAGAGGTGGCGGCGGGGGAGGAGGCACGAACCTCAAGGCATCTTTCACGTCATCGTAGAAAAAGGAAATCCCCGCCTGGAACTGTTTCGAGAAGGAGTGAATCAGGCCAATTTCGTAATGATCCAGCTTCTCCGCCCGCAGGTCCTTCCACTGATCGCCCCTTCCCCAGTCGTCATAAAAAATGGCACTCCATACGCCGGGAAGGTTGAACCCGTGAGCGTAGTTAACGTGAACCTGAGACCTCTTCCACTCCAGCTTCAGTCCGGCTTGAGGTCCCCAGTTGTTGCCGAAGAAGCGACTATTGTTAAAACGTACGCCTGCCGATGGGGTTATTTTCAAATCATCACCGAAGACATGGCTGTACATTACGTAAGGGGCGCTACTACGAAAACTCAAATCAGTTTGTAGGCGATCATCAGATTGCCATCTCTCCACAAAATCACCACCATAAGTATCGTTGTCGTAGCCGAACAGGATCTCACCTCTTTCCCAAGGCAGGTACTGCTCTCTGAATCGGAAACCGTAGTTGTCGTAATTAGTAACACTTTGAAACGGCTCATCCACATCACGATCCCACTGAAACCAGTCTCCTAAGCCGTTTTCGTAATAAAACTTAAAGGAACCCTGCCATTTGCCGTAGGCGTGAGACAACTTCACCAGATAAAACTGATCATTGGTCTCGTAGCGTTCGTTTCGAGGTGGTGGCGAAACACCAACCTGTCCCGGGTCGTTGGCCCAACCATCTGAGTGACTGATATGAGTTGTCAAGCTCCAGGCTTCGTTGAGAGCTACACCCAGGTTCCCATACAACTGGACAACCCTCCCATCTGCTTTTTCGCGATGCCCGTCGCTTCTGCGGTAGCTTCCCGTCAAGAAGAAGTCCCATCGATCCTTTCTGCCACTGAACTCTCCTTTCTGGACAAGGGTATTGTATTCGCCGAAAGAGCCCTGGTATCGAGCTTGAAAACCTTCCCGCTGTGTGCGTTTTGGGACTATGTTTACGGCCCCAAAACTCATATTCCCGAAAAGAACTGGCTGGGCACTCTTATAGATGTCTATGTGGTCGGCCAGATCTATACTGACAGTATCCAGGAGTGGATGCGTCCAGACGCCGACGAAGCGTGGAATTCCATCCACCATCGTACTGATCTCCGCTCCCGGTCTTCCC
>JAFDHF010000116.1 GCA_019308905.1 Deltaproteobacteria bacterium | reverse complement strand
CATCCGTCCCTGGTGCCGTAGCCCACGGCCCCGGCGATCTGGCCGTGATCGAGCAGGAGGTCGTTCACCATGACCCGGTCCACGATCTCTACTCCCCGCCGCCGCACGGTCTCGGTCAGCACCCTTTTTACGTCCCGGCCGTCGAAATGGAGCGTATTCCTGCAGGCGTGAAACTGGTACTGGAGGCGAAATCCCCCTGGAAGAGAAGAATCTTCAAAGCGTATCTTGCAGCCGAAGCGCTCCAGATCGAGAATCCGTGCCAGGCTGGTTTCCGCAATATAGCCTATGATATCCCGGTTGATCAGCCCCCGGGCGAAGTTCTCGACATGATCCTTCACCAGATCGTTGAGGCTCACACCCTCTGCCCTTTGGACTTCCGGGAAGTAGCCCCAGATATGGTCTATCCCGGTCGCTGCACACCCTGAGCGCTCCGGGTTGGACTTGTCGACGAGGATCACACGCCCGCCGAGTTCACCACTCCGGATGGCTGCCATGCACCCGGCAAGGCCTCCCCCTACCACCAAGATATCGCAGGAATGATCGATCATCTCCGGTCTATTCATGGTCTCCCCTTCTCTCACTCCGTTATCACCGACCTGGAGAAGGCCGCGGCCCTTTTCAAATTCTCTTCATCCCCTTTTCCCGGAGGGCCATAGAGAGCAGGAGAAGGAACGATATGCATCTGCAAGGGAAGTTCCAGGTGAATCGCATCCACTGGGCAATCGAGCATACAGGCCCCGCAGTGCCAGCATTCCCGCGGGTAGGCTACCACGGGCAGCTCACCCTTCCTGAACTCCAGGCAGTCCTGCGGGCAGACATCATAACAGATTCCGCACCGAGTACACAGCGCCTCATCGACAACGGGTGGCATTTCTCTCTTCCCCTTCCTTCCTCGTCAAGAAAGTCTCTGCAAATTCTCTCAGCCGCCCGACCCCCTTTTCAATCTCCTCCCGGCTGGCACAGGTCGACAGCCGCAGGTACCCCTCACCATACGGGCCGAACTCGGTCCCGGGCAGAGTGACGACTCGGGCCTCTTCGATCAGCCTGAGTGCGAGATCCATTGATCCGAGACCGAAGCACTTCATGTTTGGGAAAATGTAAAAGCTCCCCTTGGGTTCCACACAACTCACCCCCGGGATCGCCTTCACACCCCTGTAGAGAATCTCGAGCCGCTCCTCGAACTCCTTGTATATGGGCTGCAACTGGTCCTTGGGACAATCCAGGGCGGCCAAGGCGGCGATCTGTCCCGGAGAAGAGGGGCAAAGGGTGACACAGTAGTGGAGGTTCTTGATGGGGAACATCGCTTCTGCCGGTCCCACGACATACCCCACCCGCAGTCCCATCATCATGTAGGACTTGGAAAACCCGCCGAAGACGAAGGTCCGTTCCTTCATGCCGGGCATGGTTATGATGGAAGGAGGCGGTTCTGTATAGGTGAAGTCACGATAGATCTCGTCTACCAAAACGACCAGATCATGCCTATGTGCCAGATCGGCTATCCCCTCGAGCACTTGCCGGGACCATACCACGCCGAGAGGGTTGTTGGGATTGCAGAAGACAAGAGCCCGTGTTTTCGGGGTGACTGCCCTTTCCATCCGGTCCAGCTCCGGCACGAATCCATTCCCTTCGTCCAGGGGCACAAGAACCGGGATTCCGCCGCAGGCCACCGCGTTGAGGTAGTATTCCGCGTAGTGGGGGCTGGGAATCAGGATCTCGTCCCCCGGGAGAATAACGGATTTCATCACAACGTAGAGGCCTTCCTGGACACCATGGGTTATCAAGAGATCCTTTTCCGGGTCTGCAGTGATATTGCGCTCCTCTTTCAGGGAGAGAGCGAGCCTCCGGCGAAGTTCGGGAAGGCCGTAGTAGTTCGTATAGGGAGCCCGCCCGGCATCGAAGCCGGCCTTGAGTCGGTCCCTGATAAAAGGAGGCATGGGCAAATCCGGGTTCCCGGATGCCAAATTGACCAGATCCTCCCTCCCCTCGGCGGCGTCTTGGATCCGCTTCCTGTCCCCATATGGTATCCTACGGATATCCGGGTGGATTTCCATGCAGACCTCTCTTCCACATCGACCCGGGCACAGACAGGATCAAGCCTCTGTGATCGATCCGCCTCCCGAGATCCTAGCCTTTCCCCCTTGTACGGTCATACTCCTCCACGATCCGCCGGAGATCCCGGGCAACCTCCGAAGGGAGCCTCGCCGGTTCGTGGTTTTCGAGGATCCAACGGGCCTTCTCATTGGCCCTCTCTTTGAAGGTCCTGGACCCGCTCGCCACCCACCCGTCATGATCCTGCCTGTCCAGGAGCTCGGGCATCCATATCTCGTCCCTGAAGTGCTCCGCCGTCTGGGGGTGGTCGAGAAAGGTCCCACCAGGGCCGACTTGCTCGATCACGTCGAGAGAGAGTGTCTCCTGGGAGACCACGAAGCTTCTCAGGAAACGCCTGGTCTTGCTGATAAGATCATTGCACATGGTAAGGAGTTCAGGAGAAGAGGTATTGCCGTTGTCCAGATACCCCACATCGTGAATGAGATTCGACCCGAAAAGGGCAGAATGGTAGAGGCTCTGGTAGGCCTCTGCCACGGCTTGCTCGTCGAGGATCTTCGAATCGCTCACCCCGCCGGTACCCCAGGACGGAATATTGAGAAACCGGGCCATTCCATCGCCCATGCCGTACTCGGGCGCTCCATAGGGCATCAGGCCTGTCTGCATATCGAGGACACAGCACCCCCTGCCGGAGCCGATCACCGGGGATCCCTTCCGCTTCAGTTGTGTCAAAAGGACTCCTGCGAGGAACTCCGCTACTCCTACCACCATGGTCCCTGCGGGGTGGATAGGGCCCGTTGCTCCCATGGTGGGGCATCCCGGTATCCAGATGAGAGGGATCCTTTTTTCCGCACAGAACAGAAGCTTTTGCAGGGACTCCCTGGGAAAGACCAGAGGGCTTATTGCCTGCACGTAGATGAGGACAAAAGGCCGAGCCTCGAGATCCTCCTCCGACCCCCTGACGGCGACCATCATATCGAAGATCCGCTTCAGCCCCTCCACGTCCCAACAGCACATGATCAGAGGCTTTTCGGTATTGCTTACCATGGCCTCGAAGTGATGGCAGTCGGAGGTCATGGGGTTGACATCACTGGCCAAACCGAAAGACATGCAGAAATCGATGTCAGAGAGATAATCGACAAGGAGGGCCGCCTTTGCCACGTCTTCCTTGAGAGCCTTTCGCCGCTTGCCCGTATAGGGATCCAGGGTGAAATTCGTGTCCGACCCGGTTCCGAAATAGACATTCTCCCTCTCCAGGAACATCCTTGCCCTGCCCCCTCGGTCGGCGATAACTACCCTCCTGGGCACTGTCCCGAGGGCCTGTTCCACGAGATGGGAGGGGATGCGCACCCGCTTGCCGTCCTTCACGTGGGCACCGGCGCCTGACAAGAGCTCGACCGCCTCTTGATCGTGGAAATCGCCTCCTACCCTTTCGAGCACATGCAGGGCGGCGTCATAGATCTTTGTCAGCTGCTCCCTTGACAGAAGCTCGGAACAAGGACGATGCCAGAGACAGAAATCGTTACTCTTCCGCATGACTTAACCCATCAGTCCGGATTTCGCCGGCCCCTGCCGAACCGCGCCCTTCTCGGTCGGCCGCCCACGACCGGCAACCGCCCCTCCAAAAAAACAGCCCGCATTATACTAGAACAAGGGACTACCCGTCAACGGCCTCACCGCTGGGGCGAATCTCCACTCCTGTCTGACCGAGAATGCGGAGGATGGCTCGCTGGATAAGGTGCTTGTCCGGCAAGAAGCGGGCCCACGGTCCCTCGGACTCCACCCGCTCTTACCCGTCGGACGTGTTCAGGGCGCTTTCCAAGGCACCGATCAACCTCCGGTTTCCCTCCATGGTCCCTATGGTCACCCGGATGAAGTTCGGCAAACGCCACTGGCCACCAGTAGCGATGAGAATCCCCTTTTGCCTGAGCCTGGCCGCGATCTGCTGCGAGTCCCTTCCTACATCCACGAAGACGAAATTCGTTTGGGAAGGAACATAGGAGAGCCCCATCCTTTCAAACTCCCTGTACAGATACGCCTTGCCGTTTTCGATACCTTCCCGGACCGCCTGCCTGAACTCATGGTCTCCCCATGCAGCCAGGGCTGCCGCCTGGGCCAACCTGGAAACCGGAAAGGCCTCCCGTACCCTGTTCAAGGCTCCGATAAACTCCCTGCACCCGATGGCATAGCCGACCCTCAATCCGGCCAGCCCCGACACTTTTGAAAAGGTCCTGAGGCAGATGACATTGAACCCCTCTCTAACATAGTCGAGACCATCCGGGTAGTCTTTGTCGACCACAAAATCAAAATAGGCCTCGTCCAAGACGAGGATCGTGTTTTCAGGCAGCCGAGAAACAAAACCGTCAAGGTCCTGCTTCCTAACGATCGTACCTGTGGGGTTGTTGGGATTGCAGACGAACACCAGCTTTGTCTTCCCGGTAAACGCCCTCTCCATGGACTCGAGATCGTGAACATAGTCTTTCAGCGGAACGTAGACCGGAACCCCTCCCATGATCTTCACCACGTTGGGATAGACGATGAAGGAAGGGTCTCCCATCATAACCTCGTCCCCCTCGTTGATAAACGCACCGGCCACAAGGAGAAGTGCATTGTCGGCCCCGTTTGTGATTGTTATCATGTCCGGATCGATGCCGAGGGTCTTCGCCATCTCAGACCTTAGAACGGTGCAGGGCCCGTCAGGGTAGAGGTTGGCGTTTCTTGCCTCTCTTTCGACCGCGGCAACGGCTTTTGGCGACGGGCCCATCAGATTTTCGTTGAGGGCCATAAGGGCGAGCTTCGAGGTTCCGAGTCGAGCCTGGAGTTCTTCAACAGGCAGGTGGACTGCATAAGGTTTGATCTCAAGGTTTCCCTTTCGAAGAAATCTTGCCACATCTCTCATGGTCGCTTGCTCCTCTTGGAGATCGTCCTGGATCCCTCCGCTGGTTCTTGCCATCTACAAAAGCGGCGCCGGCCGACGACCGACGCCGCCACCTTCTTCGTGTCTCAACACTCACGCCTCTCTCTTCTGCAAGACAGACCGAACAGGACTGACTTCCGGAGAATCCTCCCGATGCGACTCCGTCCTTCCCCACACTCCGGAAAGAGCCTCCTCTGCGAAAAACGCGGTGCCAGAAATCCTGCCATCGTCCAATGGCTATACCACACCTGGCCGGCCAGATCAATATGGTTCCTTGAGTCTCCGCAAATGTTCCCGTCAACGTTCCTCCTGGCCTGATATCTCCAGAAATCAAGAATCGAATACCCATCTGGAAGGTATTTCCTCAAAGAGGCGGCCCCTCAAGTGGAGTTTCCTGAGTTTTCGGCCGAGGATTCTTGCAAGTATATGACTTCACGATTTTTTTCTGTTTTGGCAGGAGAACACCCTTGTCCCCTCGCTCCTGAGCTCACGCGGTGACCCTATC
>JAFDHF010000115.1 GCA_019308905.1 Deltaproteobacteria bacterium | reverse complement strand
CACGAATCACGAACACGACCTTTCCCCTCCCCGCTCACCCTTGATGGGTACCCCACCGCTTCCGCAATGTCGCTCGGAGGCAAGGGTGTTCTCCAAAAGTCAGGAAACTCCACCCCCTCAAACCTTGACAACAACAGAGCCTCTGGTTAGAATAAACGGAATTTTGAGCCGCAATAGAGAAAGAGTTTTCTATAGAGAAACAAGGGGTTTGACCGATTTGAGAATGAGCCCGGGGTGTGGGGGGAATCATACACCCTCGGCTTGTGAGCACTATGATAACCGTCAAAGACGGAAAGGATTCAGAGGCCTATCTCGAACTCGAGGGCCTTTTCAAACATTACGGGTCTGTCCGAGCCGTGGATGGGGTCAGCCTCTCCATGGACCGGGGCGAATTCCTCACCCTCCTCGGCCCCTCAGGATCTGGGAAGACCACACTCTTGATGATGGTCGCGGGTTTTGTCATCCCAGACAAAGGGCGAGTCATTCTCGAGGGGCGGGAACTGACACAAGTCCCTCCGTACTCGCGGGGACTGGGCATGGTCTTTCAGAACTACGCCTTGTTTCCGCACATGACCGTTTTCGAAAACGTGGCCTTTGCCTTGAGGATGCGCAAGAGGCCATCCTCTGAGATCCGGCAGAGGGTTGATGAAGCTCTGGCCATGGTTCACCTGGAAGGCCTTGGAGGACGGCTCCCGTCTCAGTTGAGCGGGGGACAGCAGCAGCGCGTGAGCCTTGCCAGGGCCCTTGTCTATCGCCCCCATCTTCTCCTCATGGATGAACCTCTCGGTGCTCTCGACAAGAAACTCCGGGAAGCCATGCAGATCGAATTGAAGCATATCCAACAGCAGGTAGGAATCACCGTACTCTATGTCACCCACGATCAGGAGGAGGCTCTCACCCTCTCGGACCGGGTCGCCGTGATGAGAAACGGCCGATTGGAGCAGGTCGGCTCTGCTTACGAGCTATACGAAAACCCTGCAAGCCGATTCGTAGCCGATTTCATAGGAGAGACGAATTTTCTCGACGTTAGGGTGGAGTCGATAGAAGAGGATTCTATCATCGTGAGCAATCCCTCGATCCCCAGGATCCGTGTGCCCAAGGGTTCCGGCTTTGCAGTGGGCCAGGAGGCTCACCTTTCGATCCGCCCGGAGAAGATCACTTTCGTCAATGGATCGGACTCGGTCAATTCCACTGTCTCGGGTGTTGTCGAGGAAATCATCTACATGGGGGATATCACCAAGTACTATATCAAACTGGAAAAGGGAGGAGGCCTCATTCTCAAACAGCACAACCGTGAGGGAATCCGCCGCCCAGACAGGGGAGAAAAGGTCACGATAGGGTGGAATCCGATCAATAGTGTGGCACTCAAACCATGAAACAGTGAAGAAAGGAGGAGAGCTCGATGAAGAACAAGAAAGTCACCAGGAGATCGTTCTTGAAACAGGGGGCTGCGGCTGCGGGTGTTCTCGCCGCTTCCGGGCCGCTCGTACTCCTGCCTCGCAAGGGAGAGGCGGCGGCCGACAAGGGGCCTGTGGTCTTCTGTACCTATGGAGGACCCTATGGAGAGAACATGCAGAAATACGTGATCGACCCCTTTGTCAAGAAGACAGGCATCGAGGTCATCCGGACATCGACCCCGCGGTTTGCAAAAATCAAGGCCATGGTCGACACGGGAAACGTGGAGTGGGATGTGGTGGACGCCGAGGCCCGGGTCTATTTCCGGGGAATGAAGCTCAACCTGTTTACACCCCTCGACTGGGCCGTGATCGGGCACAAGAATGAACTGGTGCCGGGGGGAGTCGTCTCAGCAGGGGCGGCCAACGTCTTCTACCACATAGTCCTGGCCTGGCACAAGAGCAAGTACAGCAGGGAAACCGCTCCGAAGAGCTGGGCTGATTTCTTCAGGTTTTCGGGAAAACGGACTACCCGGAACGAGGCCTACGAAACCCTGGAGATCGCTCTGCTGGGTGACGGCGTGCCCAAGGAGAAGCTCTACCCTCTTGATGTGGAACGGGCCCTCAGGAAGCTCAGCACCGTCAAGAAGGACATAATCTTCTGGGCCAATACCAAAATGGCCCTCGACCTCATAGTCTCGAACGAGGTGGATTTCGGGGCAGTGACAGGCGGACCGATCCAGAAAACCATAGAGATGGGCGAACCCATAGACTTCACCTGGAATCAGGCCCTGGTGGGTAACGACTATCTGGTCATTCCTCGCGGGTCCAAGCAGGTGGGAGCCGCAATGAAGTTCATCAGCCACTGCATGGATCCCGAGGTCCAGGGCTCTTTCAGCACCCACTACTACATGGGGCCGAGCAACACGAAGGCCTTTGACTTCATGCCCAAGGGCCGCGAAGATGTTCTCTGTACGGGTCCCAAGGTCAGGCCTCTCACGGTCTTCAAGAACGCCAAGTACTGGGCAGACAACGAGGAGGCCGTGGAAAAACGCTTCGAAAAGTGGATGACCTCTTAAGAATGAATCCTCATAAGTCCTTGGAATCCCCCCCTTCCGGGAAAAACCGCGGTTTCATGCAACCCGCACGGATTCTTGGAGGGGGGTTCTACAGGCATCCCCAGGTATGTTACGCACTCCTCGCGGGCGCAGCCGGTCTCTTTGTGGCAGCCTTCTTCGGGTATCCCCTCTTCGGGATTCTCAAGTTGGCCATGTTCCACAAGGGGTTCACCACCAGCTACTTTCGCGAGATCTTTCAGGATCCCGAGGGCTACTATTTCAGAGTCTTCTTTACCACCTTCCGGGTGGCGGGCACGGTCACCCTCCTCACCCTGATTCTGGGATATCCCATGGCCGGCCTCCTGCTTCACGCCCGCGAGAAGTGGCAGAAGATCCTGATGATCTGTATCATCCTGCCCTTCTGGACATCCGTTCTGGTTAGGACCTATGCCTGGATGATCCTGCTCGGGCGGAGAGGGGTGGTAAATTTCCTGCTGATCGAATTGGGCCTGACGGACGGCCCCGTTCAGCTTCTGTTCAACACCACGGGGACGATTATCGGCATGACCCACATCATGCTGCCCTACATGATCTTTCCTCTCTACAGCGTCATGCGAAACATCGACCCCCGCCTCACGGCTGCAGCCTACACTCTGGGCGCAAGACCCTGGCAGACCTTCTTGCGGGTCTTCTTCCCTCTGAGCCTGCCAGGCGTCATGGGAGGTGGTCTCTTGGTCTTCATCATCTCCCTGGGATTCTTCATCACCCCCGCACTGATGGGCGGGCAGAAGGATCTGATGATCGCGGTGTTGATCGAACGGCGAGTCATGGAACTTCTACAGTGGGGTCTGAGTGCGGCTCTCAGCCTGGTACTTCTGGCCGCGACGTTGCTGCTGGTCATGATGGTGCAGAAGTTCATGAAGGTCGAGGCGCTTTTCGGAGGCCGCTAAGATGGAACGGAGACACTGGGCATGGTGGCTGCTTTACGGGTTCGGCGGACTCGTAGCCTTCTATCTGGTGCTGCCGTCCCTCATCATCATTCCCATGAGCTTCAGCGACTCTCTGTTGCTCAAGTTCCCACCGGGGAGGTTCTCCCTCCGCTGGTATCACTCCTTCTTCACTACACCTGCCTGGACAGGGTCGCTCTGGCTGAGCTTGAAGGTGGGCCTGGGAACCATGAGCGTGGCCACCCTGCTCGGGGTGACGGCTTCCGTGGGACTCGTAAGAGGCAGATTCCCGGGCAAGGGGGCTCTCCACGCCTTTCTGCTTTCACCCATGATCGTTCCTTTCGTGGTCACGGCCCTGGCGGTCTACTACTTTTACAGTTCGCTCAGGTTCGTGGGAAACCCTTGGGCACTTCTTCTCAGCCACATCTGCCTCGCCATACCGATAGTGGTCGTGATCGTCTCGGCAACTCTCCAGGATTTTGATCGAAGCCTGGAACAGGCGGCTCAGATCCTGGGCGCCACACCCCTGAAGAGCTTCCTCAAAATAACCCTGCCGATTATCCGGCCCGGGGTCATCACCGGGGCTCTCTTTGCCTTCATCATAAGCTTCGACGAGGTCGTAATCGCAGCCTTTATCGGCGGCTATCGGGCCGCCACTCTCCCAAAACGGATGTTCGAAAACGTCCGCGACGAGATGGATCCCACCATTGCCGCTATTTCCACAGTCCTTGTCCTCATAAGCGTCGCCCTCCTGCTCGCGTTGAGCTATGTGGGTAAGCGCAAGACAGGGAGCGTTCGGGAGACGTAGAGAGCGGCTTTCGTTCTTTCAAGGATTGCCGGTGCAGGATTCCCTGCTTCAGTCTGTAGGGGAAGACGGTTTGACAGCTCCCCCCCGCCTCGATCACGAAGCAGGGGGGTCGTGGGTTCGAAAGATTCTCGTTTCCATGACGAGTCGAACTGGTTCGTCAGAAACAAGCGCTCGAAGGATTTGAACAGTTCTGACATTCTCGGTAGAATCGACACGCCCTATGGTATGAGCCCAAAATCAAGCCCCAGGTCGCCGAGTACCTTCTTGCACCTATCCCAGAGTTCGATATACTCTCCCGTCGGCCTTACGCTCACCGGGTCGTAGCATGCGGTAAAGGGTTTGCCGATCGGGGCCTTGGGGATCTCCTTCTCATAGCGACCAAGAAGGGCCTTGACGATCCGGCCCGCGTCTTTCCGCGAGACCGACCCCCTGGCGGCCACGTGGCCGACCTCGGCATGGATCCTCGGCTCCATCCCACTGCAGTGGAGAGGCTGACGGTTTCTGGCCACGGCACAGGGATTCAAATGCCACCCCGAAACCGTGGACGCGACGGAATGTGCGGCCAGTTCCCACACGATCATCTCCGTGCAGGGACCCGAAGCCATGAAAGCATTTGCGAAGACCACAAGGTGCGTATTCCGCGCCAGGGCCTGCCCTGCAACCGACACGAGCCAGAGCATGTCTCGGGTCGTGTTGCAGACCTGATGTATATGAACCGGAAAGGCATTGTGGCGGTGGGCTCTAAAGGCGAGCACGCCGAGGATGTGATGCGCCACGAGCAACGCCGCCGTTGCCGCAGGGCCTCCCCCGTAGCCCCCCATGAGGGGCCCGTAGAGCCCGCCGATCACATACGGACTATGAATGAGAAAGGCGACCTTCTTGAGCCTTTCGTAATCGACCTTGAGCTCTGCGACCGCAGCCACGAACAGACCGTCTCCGGGGAGGGCACCGAGCTCCGGTCTCGCAGCAGCAATAGTGGCATCCGTCTTCTCGGCAACCGACATGAAATTGTGTATGGGAATCGTGGGCCTGCCGGCCCACCGGGCCGCTTCGCGCAGCTTGACCACATTCCATATCCCCGCCTCCACCTCCACCGGGGAACCCGAAGTCACCGCCATCCCCCTGTAGGTGGTGATCAGGGGGCCGGAAAACGTATCGGCCATCGGCTCCTGGGCATAGCTCTGGCAGACGGGCACAAAGAGTTCCTCGGTCACGGGCGTCCCGACAGCAGAGAAATTGACTATAGCGCCCTGTCAGGGGCGGCCTCCAGGGCTTCCATGATCTCGTCTCTGGTAAACCCGAGGACCTTCCCCGTATCCATACAGTAAATTCCGGTCTTTTCAAAAAGCTCCACCCCGGCTTCGAACATGCGGTCGGCAAGAGCATCGTCGGACGGGACAGGGTCCTCCGGGTCGTACTTGAGGTCGTAGTCCGACACGACCTTGGCAGCCACGGTTCCAACCAGACGGTCCCACTCGTCCGCAGCTACGGTTCTTCCTTGTTCAGCTCTTTCCACAATATCCCAGAATCTAATCATTTTACCCCTCCTTTGCTGGATCCACGGCCTCCTGGGGAACAGCGGGAAATGGAAAAAAACATTCTCCTATTCCTCCGGGACCTCTGCTGTTGGAAATTGCTCCTTCCGAATTCGATCGACACCATCGCACCATGGACAGGATCGATGTGCAATCCGAACCGAGCTGTTCGCAAGGCGACGGCCGCGCAATCCCTTCGATCTCCTCGCATTCTCGTTACTCTCGACGATTTCCTGGCTGGATTTCAACCCGGTAACCGCTGGAAAGTGGTTTTCCTCGAGAGTATCCATGCCGGGATCCTGGAGGAACGATCTTGGCCCCTCCACGGTAACCGTCGCGGGACGGGCCACGATACTCTCGACACCGGCCTTGAGGTCGGCTTCCATGAAGGACCTGTTGAGCCGAGCGGGGGTTCCCCGAGAAGATGCCCGCAGATCTACGCGGTCTTCGCAAACGATCCGTACCGTGCGGTATGGATAGTTTGCGAAGAAACACCCTCGAGACCTATCATCTTTCCCACTTTCTAATAGGGAAACTCGATACCCATCCCGGCCAGTTCGTCCTTTATCCGGCGGTACATGTCGAAATGCTCCTGGGTGGGCAGACCTTTGGGAACGTTGTAACACTCCTGGTACTCCTTGCCCATCGGGGCATCTGCCGCTCTGTCCTCGTATTTTGCCAGGAGCCTCAGGGCGATCTCATTGGCCTCCTCCCTGGTCATGCCCTGCCGGGCGACGGCAT
>JAFDHF010000114.1 GCA_019308905.1 Deltaproteobacteria bacterium | reverse complement strand
GGATACTTGGGAAGAAGTCCTGGGTGCGATGTGACAAGCATCCGGGTAAGGAAGTGCTGAGAAAGGTGAGCAAGGAGTTGAGGGGTGAAGTGGTGGAGGTAGTATAAAGCAATCAGTCAAGCCCTAGCTCCTTCTTCCATGCTAGGGGGTGAAGCCTGTCGAGCTCGTCATATAGGTCTGTTCTTGTATCTGGATTTCCTAAGCCTCTCAAGTTCCTTGGAGACATCGGCTGGGTCAACGCCAAGGTCCAATATCATCATGCATAGGTTTTTTAATGACTGGGCTTTGGCTTTGTCCAGACGGGACTTCAAGTCTTTGCGTATTTGATCAAAATCCGAGAGCAGATTGGCCCAAAGGTTGATACCTAGGTCGCGGTAAAGCTTTCCAATTTGTTTGGCATCGTCAGGATTTTGACCCTCCGATATATCTCCAATGTCCTTAATTGTTACTTGTTTTTCCAATGTTAAGGAAAGTCTTTCACTAAGCAGGTCGAGTCGATGTACAAATTCGCCGCTAGCTTTTATCGTAAGGATTGCATCTGGCGCTATTTGATAAGCGTAGTATCTTAACTGTTGGGAGACTATGCCAATTCGGTAGGTCTTGACCGAGTGCTCCCAAAGAAACTGGGCGAATAACTCGTCCACGGTATACCTCAAGTCATTGATGGCCCTAGGTGGAATATGCCCTTTTTTTGACCTTAGTTTTTTAGGGGGTAACTCATAGTATAGCCAGCCTTTATCTATTGCGGGCGGGGCGCCATGAAGAATGTAAGCGGACCTTACCCCGAGGAGCATTGCAAAATCTTCAATTGGACCCTGGTATGCCACAGTTCGCCTGACGCTTTCGAGACGCGCATAGCTTCGCTGTTTTAAACCAAGGAGGGCTCCTGCGTGTTCCTGGGTCCAGCCGATTAATTGCCTGAACATCCTGATTCTATCTCCGATGTACATACGTGCCCCTCACTTTTGTGTTGACAAAAGCTTTAGTTGTTTATAACATAGCTAGCTAATAGCTAGCTCTATGCTAAATAATCACAAACACAGTTGATGTGAATCCCTGCTAGCTAGTTAGAGCCTAATACAAAAGTGGGAAAATAGCAAGAACGGATTTGGCAACGGGGGTTAAGGGGGTGAAATGATGACGGATACTGAAAAACATCAGGGGCAAAATCGGGTGGTAAATCTTGCGCTTTGATTCCTCAAGTTGCCGCCTCGCCAATTCAGCCCACGCGAGATCGCAGGAATAGATCAAGAACAAGCGGTTAGGGTTGGCTTCGAAAAGCGTCAACAAAAGGACACATGTCCTTCAGTTGACCGCCATGAGCGGGAAAAGGACCGCAATTCTCAAAACCCGAATATCGGAAAACGTCATTCCAAGAGGGAGAAAAAAACAGTTAGGGGGTAATGTCATGGGAACAGAACAAAGTCATGTCAATATTCCGATTTCGAAACTGGAGGTACCGCCGCGGCAGTTTAGTCCCAGAGTCATCGGCGGACTGAACCAGACATTTGTGAGACGGTACAGGGAGATTATTGAAACAGGCGAGGCTGAAAAACTCTGGCCGATTGAGGTTTGGGAGAAGGAGCCCGGTAAATATTGGATTGTTTCAGGCGTCCATCGGTACCACGCGGCGGTGGAAGAAGGCCTGACCAAGATTCCATGCGTAATACGAGATGACGTAACCGAGGAAACGTTACTGCTTGAGGCGTTCGTCGCAAACCTGACACACGGATATCCCTATGTCGATGGGGAACGAAAGGATGTGGTGAGGAAGCTCTATCAGCAGGGTTTCAGTGTCAGAGAGATTCATGAAAAGACTCGGATCCCTGGGCGGACGTTGCGGCGGTGGGTTAAGGATCTGGCGGAGGAAAAGCGCAGGGAAAGGGATAGGAGAATAGTTAGTCTTGCGGAACTGGGGAGGACACAAACAGAGATTGCCGAGGAGCTTGGGGTCGATCAAGCGACCGTAAGTAGGGTGTTGAGCGACCAAAAAATTATGCAAAATGGCCATGTGGCCATTCCGCATAGAACTCAAAGGAGCCTACGGGATTCCGAAATTGAGAGCATAATAAACCTGGCGGGACGTTATACGCAGGCCGAAATTGCCGAGCTAGTTGGGGTGTCACAGAGTGTGGTTAGTGAGGTCCTAAAGAGACATGTAAGCAAGGGATCGGCTAATATAAAGCGGAATGAAGGCTCAATTATCGGAATCCGACAAATGACGTTTTCCGATAATTGTGAAAGCGCCAGTAATTCGAATAACTTAGACAAAAAGACAGCAGTTAACATTTGTTCAACTTTTGTTAACCCTGAAGATAGTGGCCATGGGTCCGCGAAGCAAAGTGAGGAGTCTGGCCGCACAGACGATTCTCCTACCTTCGACCATCATTCCGAAATCTTGTCGTCCTCTTTTAGAGAAAGCAGTCCTGATGATGAGGGAGTTGATAAAGACAACGATTCCGCCGGATTTGAGAGTGATCCCGAGGCAAATGACCCGGTAGATACTCAAGAAGACACAGAAGAGCATTCCGAAAGAGTCGAAGCCGATGAAATACAAGGGCCAGAAAGTAGGGAAGAGGAGACACAGGCGTTGGAGGAAGGAACCCCTGATGCTGAGGATGAGGCTTATGACGAGCCATTGGAAGCGGAAGAGGGTGGGGAACTGGAGCAAGAGACAGCCAGCTCGGGGCCGAGCCGAACCAGGGAGCCTGATGCGAGGGATTTGGAGCAATTCCAGATGTTCACAAACCTTGCCGAGGAAAAACAGAAGGCAATTAAGATAATCTATTACGTGGCCCAGAGGAAAAAAGGTGCTGCCTTTGACCTCGATGACATAGCAGAAAGGGTGTGCGGTGACGGCCTATCCGAATGGGCCTGGATGCAGGCCGTAATAAACTGTGCGATAGTCCTTGCGGTGGGGGGGCCATCGGCGGAGATTGAGGAGATAGCCGAAAAGCTAGACCTGGAACCGGATGTAGTAAGACTCATAGGGACTTTCGTGAAGATGGACCTATGCAACCCAATCGGCACGGGATTATGGAACTGGGCCAAGAGCAATCTTTGGAAGACCCCTCCACAGTGGCTATTGGAGCTTGTTGGACTTGAGAAGGAAGACCTGTGGTACGCCCTTGAGGGGCGGGAGGCACCGAGCCGGGACAAGGTCAAGGGCATGGATGTGGAGTTCCTAGAATTTGTAGATTCGGCTGTACTAACTTTAAGGAGTATCCGGGACCAGATCAGGAGCCATCTTTTCACGAAGGAAGCACTCCTGATCTATCTGTTATCCGTGAACAAGATGACGATTGTGCTTAACGAGATCAAAGATGAAATTCGCATTCAAGAGCGCAACGCCAGGCGTGAAGGCAATGGAGACAGGAGTGTAAGCCTGAACGACGAGTTGCTGGAGCAGTTCCGGCCTCTGGTGGAAAAGGTGGCCGCTATTCACTCGAAGAACCTTCCGAGCGTTTCGAGGGACGAGCTGGAGCAGGACCTGTGGATAGCGGGCATTCTTGGAGTTGTGCGCTGGAAGCCGCAACGTGGCAGGTTGGAGCCCTGGGTGAAAGGCATGATCTTGTGGAAAGTGAAGGAAGTAAAAAGACGGGAATATAAGCGGCTCAAGCATGAAAGAGAATACCGGAGGGATGCTAGGGGGGGCCTCCATTGGGGAAAATAAGAAGGAAAGGGAGGAAAGCTTAGGATAGAAATTTGGTGCTTGACAAAGCGGTTCAATATCAGCAGGAGGGATTAGGTGAGATCAAAGGCGTCCATTTTACAACCGGAAGATGAGTTTGTAGAGGCATTGGTTGAGTTTCTTATCAACAACTATGCGAAATTGTCCAAAACGGAGAATGCAAAAGAGGAATTGGTTTCCCGACGGCATGCAGTTTCCGTTGACCAGACAGAAACTGAAAAATGCGATACGCTGCAATCTATGTGAGGGTTTCGACAGAGGAGCAGGCAAAGAAAGGCTACTCCGTTGAAGCACAAAGAGAAAAGCTGGAGTCCTACTGTAAGAAGAGGAAATGGGCATATTCAATTTTTGAAGATGCAGGCTTCAGCGCAGGGTCTCTCAATAGGCCTTCCATTCAATTGCTCATCGAGGAAATAAAAGCAGGCAAAATTGACAAGGTCGTCGTCTGGAAATTGGACAGATTGTCCAGGCGAATGAAAGACCTTTACACTGTGCTTTCCTTGCTAGAAGAGCACGGCGTTGAGCTGGTATCAATAAGCGAAAATATTGTCACGAACTCAAGCTTAGGTAAATTCCTGACAGGAATTCTTGGTAGTGTAGCGGAACTGGAGCGGGAACAGATTAGGGAAAGGATTCGGTCTGTTAAGGATACGAGGAAGAGGGTAAAGAGACTTCCGCTTGGCCACCCGCCTTTAGGATACCGGCGCGGTTTCAAAATTGCTCCTGAGGAGGCTCTAGTAGTCAAAGAGATCTTTGAGCTTGCCCAGTTTATGGGACCAACAGGAATAGCGAGGGTCCTGAACAGGAAAGGATTAAAGACGAGGGACGGGAACACTTGGTCGAGGGTGGCAGTGAGGCGTATTCTGGATAATGAGACGTACACAGGGGTCATAAGGCTTGAAGATGGTAATTATGTCGAAGGAAACTACGAGCCTATTATTCCCAGAGACCTTTTTGAAAATACGCACAAACGATTTAAGAGGAGATCGAGGCGAAAAAGTGCAACCTCGAAGCATCTTCTCTCAGGAGTTATGGTTTGCGGATTGTGTGGGAAAACGATGGGTGCTACTGGGGACTATAAAGCAGGAAAGAGGTTCTATACTTGCGTCACAAAGATTTCATATGACGCGCAAGCGTGTCCAAATCGCCGTTTCAGGGCTGACTACGTTGAATCAGAGCTGAGCAGAAGAATAGCGGAATACGCGGGAAAAGAAAGAGCAAGGGTGTTCGAAAAGATCCAAACGATGGTGGCTAAATCTCAACTAGAAGCATTGAAGACAGAAAAAAGAGACCTTGATAATGCGATTTCGAACATAAAAACCCGGATATCGAGGCTTTATGAACTGTTTGAAGAGGAGCGTGTGGACAAACCCGGGTTGCTTGCAAGAATGGACGAACTGAAAAAGAAACGGGAGGAGTTTGAGAAAAAACGCGTTGAGGTCGAAAATAAGATTCAGAAGAATGACCCAAAGAAGATGGTGGAATTATTGCAGGAGGCGTTTGATCGATTTGAAGAGCTCTGGGAGGTTTCAAATGCCGCGGATCGGAAAGCACTACTAAGGACCATGGTGGATTCTGTAGTTGGGTACCCTGAAAAAATTATTGTACGTTTCAGATGGGGGCAGGAAGACGTAATTCCCTACCCGAGGCGTAAGAGGCTCATTGAACTTGATGCTCAGGAAAGAGAATTCTTAGAAGGGTTCGAGAACATTCAGGCAAGGATTGTTTTGCTGGCGGACGAAGGTAAGATGGGCAAGGAGATATCCGAGGCGGTTAATGTTGACTACTCTAAAGTGATATGGGTTCTGAGTCAGTTTAGAAAAAGGCGGCTGAAGTACATTGAAAATGCGAGAGCACTGAGAGGACCGCAGCGTGTGCCGGATGAAATTCAAAAAATCTTGTTGAAGCACTCTGAAACGGTTGATATGCTAAAAAGTCCAGGTGAACTTATGAGATTTTTGCGGCTAAAAGGTGTGGTAACTAGCTTAAATATGGTCAAAAATATATTTTACAAAACCAGGTGATAATTGGATACGTCCAGCCA